>NZ_JBSFJC010000073.1:0-44817 GCF_053597855.1 Kitasatospora sp. NPDC001225 | reverse complement strand
GAGCCGCTCGTTGTCCTTGATCGAGGCGCGCAGCGCCTCGACGATCCGCTCCGGCGGGGTAGTCATGCTGTCCTCTTCCTCAGACGCCTGCGGGGTCCACCGAGGTGCCCAGCGCCAGTTCGACCAGGTCCGTGATGTCCATGCCGTCGATCTCGGCCGCTCGGGCCTCCTCGGCGGCCTGCTCCTCGGCGGTGCCGCCGTCGGTGTCGCCGTCGGCCTCCGCCTCGGGCAGCAGCAGCGCCCGCATCCGCTCGGCCAGCGCGCCGGCCGTCGGGTAGTCGAAGACCGCCGTCGCGGGCAGCCGCAGACCGGAGGCCTGGTAGAGCCGGTTGCGCAGCTCCACGGCCGTCACCGAGTCGAACCCGAGCTTGCTGAACGGGAGTTCGGGGTCGACCTGCTCGGCCGAGGAGTGCCCGAGCACCCCGGCGATCTGGGCCCGGACCAGGTCGAGCGCGGCACGGCGGCGGTCGGCCCCGGAGAGCGCGGCCAGCCGTTCGGCCAGCCGGCCGCCGTCCTCCCCGGTACGGGACCGGGCGGCGCGCCGCGCGGCCGGCCGGACCAGCGCGCGCAGCAGGTGCGGCACCGGGGTCCGCCCGCGCAGCACCGCGAGGTCGAGCGCGGCCGGCACCACCAGTGGGGCGGGGACGGCCAGCGCCTCGTCGAACAGGGCGAGCCCGTCCCGCTCGGACAGCGGCACCGTGCCGCCCCGGCTCATCCGCTCCAGCTCGGCCTCGCCCAGGTGGCCGGTCATGCCGCTGGGCTGCGCCCACAGGCCCCAGGCCAGCGACTGCGCGGGCCGCCCGGCCGCCCGGCGGCGGGCCGCGAGCGAGTCCAGGTAGGCGTTGGCGGCGGCGTAGTTGCCCTGGCCGGGGCTGCTGAAGGTGGCGGCGGCGGAGGAGAACAGGACGAAGGCGGCCAGGTCCAGCTCCGCGGTCAGCTCGTCCAGGTGCGCGGCGGCGTCGAGCTTGGGCCGCAGCACCCGGGCGAGGGCCTCGGGCGTCAGGGTCTCGACCACGGCGTCGTCGAGGACGCCGGCGGTGTGGATGACGGCGGTGAGGGGGTGGTCGGTGGGGATGTCGGCGAGCAGCGCTGAGAGTTGGTGGCGGTCGGCGGTGTCGCAGGCGGTGACGGTGACGGTGGCGCCGAGGGCGGTGAGTTCGGTGGTGAGCTCGGCGGCGCCGGGGGCGTCGGGGCCGCTGCGGCTGGTGAGCAGCAGGTGGCGGGCGCCGTGGTCGGTGACGAGGTGGCGGGCGAGCAGGGCGCCGAGGGTGCCGGTGCCGCCGGTGACCAGCACCGTCCCGGCCGGGTCGAGCGGACGGAGGTCGGCGGTCGGGGTGGCCCGGACCAGCCGGGGGGCGAACAACTCGCCGCCACGGACGGCCAGTTGCGGCTCACCGCAGGCCAGCGCGGCGGGCAGGACGGCGGCCGCGTCGGCGGTGCCGTCGAGGTCGACCAGGACGAACCGGTCGGGGTGCTCCGCCTGCGCGGAGCGGAGCAGGCCCCAGAGCGGGGCGTGGACCAGGCCGGGCACCGGGTCGCCTGGGGCGGCGGCGACCGCGCCCCCGGTCAGCACGGCCAGCCGCGTCCCGGCGAACCGCTCGTCGGCGAGGAACTCCTGGAGCAGGCCGAGGACTTCACCGGTCACCCGGTGGGCGTCCGCCGGGGACCCGCCGTCGGCCGGCGGCGCGGGCAGGAGCAGGACCTCCGGTCCGCCGGCGGCCCCGGCCAGGGAGTCCAGGCGGTCGAGTCCGGCCAGGCCGTCCAGCCGGAGCCCGGGGACGGCCCGGTCGTCGCCGAGCACCGCCCAGCGCTCCGCCCGCCCGCCGTCGCCCGGCGCGACCCGGGCCCACTCGACCCGGAAGAGCGCGTCCCGCTGCCCGCGCCGGGCTGCCCGCAGCTGACCGGCGGAGATCGTCCGGACGGCCAGCGAGGCCACCGAGGCGACGGGGGCGCCGGTCTCGTCGAACAGGGCCAGCGACACCGAGTCCGGCCCGGTGGGGGAGACCGTCACCCGCAGCGCCGTGGCGCCGGTGCCGTGCAGGCGGACGCCGCTCCAGGCGAACGGCAGGCCGTTGCCCTCGGCCGCGCCCTCCCGGCGGGCCAGCCCCATGCCGTGCAGGGCGGCGTCCATCAGCGCGGGGTGCAGGCCGAAGCGGTCCGCGTCGGCGTGCGCCTGCCGCGGCAGCCGGACCTCGGTGTGCACCTGCTCGCCGAGCCGCCAGGCCCGGGTCAGGCCCCGGAACACCGGGCCGTAGCCGTAACCGGCCTGCTCCAGGCGGTCGTAGAAGCCGTCCAGGTCGACGGAGGCGGCGCCGGCCGGCGGCCAGGGCCCGCTCTCGGCGGGGGCCTGGGCGTCGTCGGCGGCGAGCAGACCGCCGGCGTGCCGGGTCCACGGCTCGCCGTGCGGGGCGTCCTGGGGGCGGCCGTAGACGGCCACCGGCCGCAGGCCGGACTCGTCGGCCGCGCCGACCACGGCCTGCAGGACGACGGCGCCGCGCTCGGGGAGGATCAGCGGGACCTCGATGGCCAGGTCCTCGACCAGGCCGCAGCCGACCTCGTCACCGGCGCGGACGGCCAGCTCCACGAAGGCCGTACCGGGCAGCAGGACGGTGCCGGAGACGGCGTGGTCGGCCAGCCACGGGTGACCGCGCAGCGACAGCAGGCCGGTGAGCACCACCCCGTCGCCCTCGGCCAGCGGCAGGGCCGCGCCGAGCAGCGGGTGGTCGGTGGCGCCGAGGCCGGCCGCGGTGACGTCCCCGGTGCCGGAGGAGGGCTCCAGCCAGTAGCGCTCGTGCTGGAAGGGGTAGGTGGGCAGGTCGACCGGGCGGGCGCCGGCCGAGCGGCCGGAGAGGTCCACCGCCACGCCGCGCACCCAGAGTTCGGCGGCGGAGGCCAGGAAGCGGGCGAGCCCGCCCTGGTCGCGGCGGAGCGTGCCGCAGGCGACGGTGGGGGCGGTCGCCTCGTCCAGGGTCTCCTGGAGTCCGGGGGTGAGGACGGGGTGGGGGCTGATCTCGACGAAGGTGGTGAAGCCCTCGGCGAGCAGGGCGCGGACGGCGGCCTCCAGCTGCACCGGGTGGCGCAGGTTGCGGTACCAGTACGCGGCGTCGAAGGCGGCGGTGTCGGTCCAGCGGCTGTCCAGGGTGGACCAGAACGGGACCTTCGGGGGCCGGGGGCGCAGGTCGGCCAGGGCGGTGAGCAGGTCGTCCTGGATCCGCTCGACGTGGGCGGAGTGGGAGGCGTAGTCGACGGGGATGCGGCGGGCGCGGATGCCGTCGGTGGTGAGGCGTTCGACGAGTTCGTCGAGGGCGTCGGCGTCTCCGGCGACGACGGTGGAGCTGGGGCCGTTGACGGCGGCGATCGAGATGCGGTCGTGCCAGGGGGTGAGGTCGATGTCCTCGGCCGGGAGGGCGATGGAGACCATGCCGCCGTTTCCGGCGATGGCGGTGATGGCCTGGGAGCGGAGGGCGACCGTGCGGGCGCCGTCCTGGAGGGTGAGGGCGCCGGCGACGGTGGCGGCGGCGATCTCGCCCTGGGAGTGGCCGATGACGGCGTCGGGGTGGACGCCGTACGCCTGCCAGAGCGCGGCGAGGGAGACCATGACGGCCCACAGGGCGGGCTGGACGACGTCGACCCGGTCGTAGCCGGGGGCGCCCTCGGCGCCGCGCAGGACGTCGATGAGGTTCCAGTCGGTGAACTCGGCGAGGGCGTCGGCACATTCGGTGATGCGATCGGCGAACACCGGCTCGCTGTCGAGGAGTTCGACGGCCATCCCGACCCACTGCGAGCCCTGGCCGGGGAACACGAAGACCGTGCGCCCGGTGACGTCCGCCGTACCCGAGGCGAAGTCCCCGAGGGCGTCGTGGAGTTCGGCGGTGGTGGCGCCGACCACCGCCGCGCGGTGGGCGAAGTCGGAGCGGGACGAGGCCAGCGAGGAGGCGAGGTCGGCGGGGACGAGCGCCGGGTCGGCGGCGAGCAGCTCGCGCAGCCGCGCGCCCTGGTCCCGGAGCGCGGCCGGGCTCTTGGCGGAGAACGCCAGCGGAACCGGGCCGGTCGGCGCGCTCGACGGCTCAGGAGCCTCGTCCGACGGGGCCTCGACCGGTGGGGCCTGCTCCAGTACGACGTGGGCGTTGGTGCCGCTGACGCCGAAGGAGGAGACGCCGGCCCGGCGCGGGCGGCCGGTCTCCGGCCAGGCGCGCGCCTCGGTGAGCAGGTCGACCGACCCGGCCGTCCAGTCCACGTGCGGGGTCGGCTGGTCCACGTGCAGGGTGCGGGGCAGCACGCCGTGCTGCATGGCCAGCACCGTCTTGATCACCCCGGCCACGCCCGCGGCGCACTGGGTGTGGCCGATGTTGGACTTCACCGAGCCCAGCAGCAGCGGGAGTTCGCGCTCCTGGCCGTAGGTGGCCAGCAGTGCCTGGGCCTCGATCGGGTCGCCGAGGGTGGTGCCGGTGCCGTGCGCCTCCACCACGTCGACCTCGGCCGCCGCCAGCCGGGCGTCGGCCAGCGCGTGCCGGATCACCCGCTGCTGGGAGGGGCCGTTGGGGGCGGTCAGGCCGTTGCTGGCGCCGTCCTGGTTGACGGCGCTGCCGCGGATCACGCCGAGCACCCGGTGCCCGTTGCGGCGCGCGTCGGAGAGCCGCTCCAGCATCAGCATGCCGACGCCCTCGCTCCACGCGGTGCCGTCGGCGGCGCCCGCGAAGGCCTTGCAGCGGCCGTCCGGGGCCAGCCCCTTCTGCTGGCTGAACAGCACGAACATGCCGGGGTTGGACATCACCGTCACGCCGCCGGCCAGCGCGGTGGTGCACTCGCCCTGGCGCAGCGAGCGGGCGGCCCAGTGCAGCGCGACCAGCGAGGAGGAGCAGGCGGTGTCGACCGAGACCGCCGGGCCCTCCAGGCCGAAGTGGTAGGCGATCCGGCCGGAGGTGACGCTGGAGGTGGTGCCGGTGCCCAGGTACAGGTCCACGCCCTCCGGGATGTCCGAACCGGTGCCGTACAGCTGCGAGGTGGTGCCGACGAAGACGCCGGTCCGGCCGCCGGCCAGCGACTGCGGGTCGATGCCCGCGCGTTCCACGGCCTCCCAGGAGGTCTCCAGCAGCAGCCGCTGCTGCGGGTCCATCGCCAGCGCCTCGTTCGGGCTGATGCCGAAGAAGCCCGCGTCGAAGCCGGCCGCGCCGTCCAGGAAGCCGCCGTGGCGGGTGTAGCTGGTGCCGGCGGCGCCCGGATCGGGGTCGTACACCGAGTCGAGGTCCCAGCCGCGGTCGGTCGGGAACTCGGAGATCGCGTCGGCCTCGTCGACCAGGAGCCGCCACAGCCCCTCGGGGCTGCGCACGCCGCCGGGGAAGCGGCAGGCCATGCCGATGATCGCGATCGGCTCGTGGCGCTCGTCCTCGAGCTCCTTGAGCCGCCGGTGGGCCTTACGGGTATCGGCCACCGCCCGCTTGAGGTACTCGCGAAGCTGGTCTTCGTTGGCCATCTCAGATCACTTTCCTGCGGCGGAGTGGTGGCTGCCGGGGCGTCCGGCTCCGGGGCGGGCGCGGCCGCGTCCGGGCGTGTCCGGGGGGCCGCCGGGCCGTGCCCCGGAGGGGGGCCGGCCCGGCGGCGCGGGGGGTTCCTGGATCAGTCCAGGGAGTCGACGAGGGCGAAGAGCTCGTCGTCGGAGGCGGCGTCGAGGTCGCTGTCGTCCCCGGCCAGGCCGGCCGCGGAGGCGGCCGGGCCGTCCAGGCGGTCGAGCAGGGCCCGCAGGCGCGGCGACAGGCCGTCGAGCGCGTGGCCGTCCGCCAGCCGCCGCTCCAGGGCGGCCTCCAGCCGGTCCAGCTCGGCGAGGACGGGCTCCTCCCGCGGTGCTCCCTCCCGGGGCAGCCGCCCGTCGAGGAAGCCGGCCAGCGCGGCCGGGGTCGGGTAGTCGAACACCAGGGTGGCCGGCAGCCGCAGCCCGGTCGCCTCGTGCAGCCGGCTGCGCAGCTCCACGGCGGTCAGCGAGTCGAAGCCGATCTCCTTGAACGCCCGGGTGGCCTGTACGGACTCCGCCGAGGCGTGTCCGAGCACGTCGGCCACCTGGGTGCGCACCAGGTCGAGCAGGGCCCGGGTCCGGTGCTCCCCGGTGAGGCCGGCGATCCGGCGGGCCGGGTCCTGGCCGGCGCCGGTCTCGGCGGCCCGCCGACCGGTGGCGCGGACCAGGCCGCGCAGCATCGGCGGCACCTCGCCGCCCCGGAAGGCGGCCGGGTTCAGCCGGACCGCGACGGCCAGCGGGTCGGCGCCGGTCCGGGCGGCGTCGAACAGCTCCAGGCCCTGCTCCGCCTGGAGCGGCGCCATCCCGCCGCGGGCCAGCCGGCCGAGGTCGGCCCTGCCGAGCCCGCCCGCCATGCCGGCGTGCGCCGGGTCGTCGAGCAGCCACGGGCCCCAGGCGATCGCGGTGCCCGGCAGGCCGTCGGCGCGGCGGCTGCGGGCGAGCGCGTCGAGGAAGGTGTTGGCGGCGGCGTAGCCGGCCTGTCCGGCGGCGCCGAGCACCCCGGCGACGGAGGAGAACAGGACGAAGGCGTCCAGGTCCCGGCCGGCCGTCAGCTCGTGCAGGTTGACCGCGCCGTCCACCTTGGGGCGCAGGACGGTGGCGACCCGCTCGGGGGTGAGCGCGTCGAGCACGCCGTCGTCGAGCACCCCGGCGGTGTGCACCACGGCGGTGACGTCGTGCTCGGAGAGCAGCGCCGCCAGGGCCGTCCGGTCGGCCGCGTCGCAGGCGGCGAGGGTGACCTCGGCGCCGAGCGCGGTGAGTGCGGCGGTGAGCTCGTCCGCGCCCTCGGCCCGGGGGCCGCTGCGGCTGGTGAGCAGCAGGCGGCGGACGCCGTGCGCGGTGACCAGGTGGTGGGCGACCAGCCGGCCGAGCGCACCGGTGGCTCCGGTGACCAGGACCGTGCCGTCCGGGCGCAGGGCCGGGGCGGTGGCGTCGCCGGTCGCGTCGGCGTCGGCGCCGGCGCCGGCCCGGGCCAGCCGGGGCGCGGAGACCGTGCCCCGGCGGACGACCAGCTGGGGCTCGTCGGTGGCCAGCGCGGCGGGCAGGACGGCGGCGGAGGCCTCGTCCCCGTCCAGGTCGACCAGGACGAACCGGCCGGGGTGCTCGGCCTGGGCCGAGCGGACCAGGCCCCAGAGCGGGGCGTGCGCGAGGTCCCGGAGGTCGGCCCCGGCCGCGTGCCGGGTGACGAACACCAGCCGGGAGTCGGCGAACCGCTGGTCGGCGAGCCACTCCTGGAGGAGGGTCAGCGCCCGGCCGGTGGCGGCGTGCACCCGCTCGGCGAGCGGGCCCTCCCCCTCGGCCGTCCAGGGCACCAGGACGGTGTGCGGGGCGGCCGCGTCGAAGGCGGCCAGGTCCGGCCGGCCCGGCAGGCCGAAGGCCGGTTCGCCGAGTACCGCCCAGTCGGCCGTGGCCGGGGCCGCCGGGAGCCGCAGCTCGGCCGGCTCGACCCGGTAGAGCGCGTCCCGGCCGCCCGTGCCGGCCCCGGTGATCGCCTCCGGCGAGACCGGACGCATCACCAGGGACTCCACCGAGGCGACCGGCGCACCGGTGGCGTCGGCGATGGCGAAGGCCACCCCGCCGGTGCGGGCCGGGGTGAGCCGGGCCCGGACGGCGGCGGCGCCGGAGGCGTACAGCTCGACGCCCGTCCAGGCGAAGGGCAGCCGGCCGTGCGGGGCCTCGTCGGTGGAGATCCGCTCCAGCAGGGTGGAGGCGGCCATCGCCTGGAGCACCGCGTCGAACATGCCGGGGTGGATGCCGAACCGGGCGGCCGCCGTACGGCCCTCCTCGGGCAGCGCGACCTCGGCGAAGACCTCGTCCCCGCGCCGCCAGAGCGCCGTCAGGCCGGCGAACAGCGGCCCGTAGGCGAAGCCGGTCTCGGTGGCCCGCCGGTAGAAGCCGGTCAGGTCGACCTGCTCCGCGCCGGCCGGCGGCCAGGCCCGGAGGTCGAAGTCCGGGGCGCCGGCGCCGGTGCCGAGCACCGCGTCGGCGTGGTGGGTCCACTCGCCCTCGGGGGCGTCCTCCGGCCGCGAGTGCACGGCCAGCGGGCGCCGGCCCGCGGCGTCGGCCGGGCCGACCCGCAGCTGGAGCAGCACGCTGCCGGTGCGCGGCAGGACCAGCGGCGCGAGGTGGGTGATCTCCTCGACCCGGTCGCAGCCCACCTGCCCGGCGGCGTGCAGGGCCAGCTCGGCGTAGGCGACGCCGGGGACGACGGTGCGGCCCATCACCCCGTGCTCGGCGATCCACGGGTGGGTCCGCTCGGAGAGCGAACCGGTGAACAGGAAGCCCGTGCCGTCGGCCAGTTCGGCCATCGCGCCGAGCATCGGGTGCTCCGGCGAGCCGAGTCCGGCCCCGGCCAGGCCGACCGGTCCCCCGTCGTCCTCCAGCCAGTAGCGCTCGCGCTGGAAGGCGTACGTGGGCAGCTCGGTCCGGCGGGCGCCGGGCAGCAGCCGCGACCAGTCGACCGCGGCGCCGCGCAGCCGCAGCGCGGCCAGCGCCTCGACCAGGGACTGCTCCTCCGGCCGGTCCCGGCGCTGGGCGGCGATCAGCGCGAACCCGGAGCCGGGCAGGCTCTCCCGGCCGGCCGCGGTGAGCACCGCGTCCGGGCCCAGCTCCAGGAAGGTGGTGACGCCCCGCTCGGCGAGCGCGAGCAGCGTGTCGTGGAAGCGGACGGCCTCGCGGACGTGCCGCACCCAGTACTCGGGGTCGGTGGCCTCGGCCGGCAGCGGGATCCGCGGCTGGTGGTAGGTCAGCGACTCGGCGACGGCGCGGAACTCCGCCAGCATCGGGTCCATCAGCGGGGAGTGGAAGGCGTGGCTGACCCGCAGCCGCCGGGTGCTGCGCCCGCGCTCGGCGAGCGCGGCGGCGACGGCGAGCACCGGCTCCTCCGGTCCGGCGATCACCACGGCCTCGGGGCCGTTGACCGCGGCCAGTGAGACCTGCCCGGTGAGCAGCGGCCGGACCTCCTCCTCGGTGGCGCGGACCGCCACCATCGCACCGCCGGAGGGCAGTCGCTCCATCAGCCGGCCGCGGGCGGCGACCAGCGCGGCCGCGTCGGCCAGCGACAGCACCCCGGCGACGTGGGCCGCGGCCAGTTCGCCGACCGAGTGGCCGGTGACGAAGTCCGGCCGCGCGCCGAAGGATTCGACCAGGCGGTAGAGGGCGACCTCGACGGCGAACAGGGCGGGCTGGGTCCAGCCGGTCCGGTCGAGCAGCTCGCCCTGCTGGAACACCACCTCGCGCAGCGGCCGCTCCAGGTGCCGGTCCAGCTCGGCGCAGACGGCGTCGAAGGCGTTCGCGAACTCCGGGTAGGTGTCGTACAACTCCCGGCCCATGCCGGGGCGTTGGGCGCCCTGGCCGGTGAAGAGGAAGGCGGTCTTCCCGGTCGCGGCGGTGCCGCGCGGGCCGCGGCCGGCGGCCAGGGCCGCCAGGCCGTCCAGCAGGCCCTCGCGGTCCCGGGCGACCACCGCGCCGCGGTGCGGCAGCGCCGCCCGGGCGGCGGTCAGCGAGTGGGCGAGGTCCGGCAGGACGGCCTCCGGGCGCTCGGCCAGGAAGGCGGCCAGCCGCTCGGCCTGGGCGGAAAGCGCCTGCTCGGAGCGGGCCGAGAGGAGGAACGGCAGGGCGCCGTGCCCGGTCGGCGCGGCCGGCGGGGGCTGCTCCTCGGGGGCCTGCTCGACGATGACGTGGGCGTTGGTGCCGCTGATCCCGAAGGAGGAGACGCCGGCCCGGCGCGGGCGGCCGGTCTCCGGCCACTCCCGCTCCTCGGTGAGCAGCTCGACCGATCCGGCCGTCCAGTCGACGTGCGGGGTGGGCTCGTCCACGTGCAGGGTGCGGGGGAGCACCCCGTGGTGCATCGCCAGCACCATCTTGATGATGCCGCCGACCCCGGCCGCGGCCTGCGAGTGCCCGATGTTGGACTTCAACGAGCCCAGCTGGAGCGGCAGTTCGCGGCCCTGGCCGTAGGTGGCGAGCAGGGCGTTGGCCTCGATCGGGTCGCCGAGCCGGGTGCCGGTGCCGTGCGCCTCGACGGCGTCGACCTCGGCCGGAGCCAGGCCGGCGGCGGCCAGCGCCTCGCGGATCACCCGCTCCTGGGCCGGGCCGTTGGGCGCGGTGAGGCCGTTGGAGGCGCCGTCCTGGTTGATCGCGGTGGCCCGGACGACCGCCAGCACCGGGTGCCCGTTGCGGCGGGCGTCCGACAGGCGCTCGACCAGCAGCACGCCCACGCCCTCGGCGAAGCCCGTACCGTCGGCGGAGGCGGCGAAGGCCTTGCAGCGGCCGTCCGCCGACATGCCGCCCTGGCGGTCGAACTCGGCGAACAGGCCGGGCGTCGACATCACGGCCACACCGCCGGCCAGCGCCAGGTCGCACTCGCCGCGGCGCAGCGCGGCCGCCGCCAGGTGCAGCGCCACCAGCGAGGAGGAGCAGGCGGTGTCCACGGTGATCGCCGGGCCCTCGAGCCCGAAGGTGTACGCCACCCGGCCGGAGATCACGCTGGCCGCGCTGCCGTTGCCCAGGTAGCCCTCGACCTCGCCGGGGACGCGGCGCAGCCGCGAGGCGTAGTCCTGGCCGCTGGTGCCGGTGAACACGCCGACCCGGGTGCCGTGCACCGAGGCCGGGTCGATGCCCGCCCGCTCGAAGGCCTCCCAGGAGGTCTCCAGCAGCAGCCGCTGCTGCGGGTCCATGGCGAGCGCCTCGCGCGGGCTGATCCCGAAGAAGGCGGCGTCGAACTCGGCCGCGTCGTGCAGGAACCCGCCCTGGCCGCCGGGCTCCCAGCCGCGGTCGGCCGGGAAGCCGGTCAGCGCGTCGCCGCCGGCCCGCAGCAGCCGCCACAGGTCCTCGGGCGAGCCGACCCCGCCGGGGTAGCGGCAGCCCATCGCGACGATCGCGATGGTGTCGTGGTCGCCGTCCCGGGCCGTCGCGCCGGTGGCCGCGGCCGGTCCCGCGGTCGCCGGGGCCTGCTCGTCGAGCAGCCGGGCGCGCAGGTGGCGGCCGAGCGCGGTCGGGCTCGGGTGGTCGAAGACCAGGGTGGCGGGCAGGCGCAGCCCGGTCGCGGTGCCGAGCCGGTTGCGCAGCTCCACCGCCGTCAGCGAGTCGAAGCCGAGGTCCTTGAACGCGCGGTCCGCGTCGATCGCCTCCGCCGAGCCGTGCCCGAGCACCGAGGCCGCGTGGCCGCGGACCAGGTCCAGCAGCAGCTCCGTACGGTCCGCCTCGGGGAGGGCGGCCAGCCTGCGGGTCAGCGCCGAGCCGCTCGGCCCGGACACCGCCTCGGCCTTGCGCCGGGCCGGGGCCCGGAGCAGGCCGCGCAGCAGCGCCGGGACGGGGCCCCGGCCGCGCCGGGCGGACAGGTCGAGGCCGGCGGGCAGCAGCAGCGGCTCGTCCAGCAGGGCGGCCGCGTCGTACAGGGCCATGCCGAGCTCCGAGCCGAGCGGGGTCATGCCGCCCTCGCTCATCCGCTCGACGTCCCGGGCGTCCAGGTGCCCGGTCATGCTGCTGCGCTGCTCCCACAGGCCCCAGGCGAGCGCGGAGCCGGCCAGGCCGCGGGCCCGGCGGTGCTGGGCGAGGGCGTCCAGGAAGGTGTTGGCGGCGGCGTAGCCGCCCTGGCCCGCGCCGCCGAGCACACCGGCGGCGGAGGAGAACAGGACGAAGCAGGCCAGGTCCCGGTCGAGCGTCAGCTCGTGCAGGTTGAGCGCGCCGTCGACCTTGGGCCGCAGCACCGCGTCGATCCGCTCCGGGGTGAGCGAGCCGATCACGCCGTCGTCGAGCACCCCGGCGGTGTGCACCACGCCGGTGAGCGGGTGCGCGGCGGGGATGTCCGCGAGGACGGCGGCCAGCCGGTCGCGGTCGGCGGCGTCGCAGGCGGCGACGGTCACGGTGGCGCCGAGGGCGGTGAGTTCGGCGGTGAGCTCGGCGGCGCCGGGGGCGTCGGCGCCGGTCCGGCTGGTGAGCAGCAGGTGGCGGACGCCGTGCTCGGTGACCAGGTGGCGGGCGAGCAGGGAGCCGAGGGTGCCGGTGCCGCCGGTGATCAGCAGGGTGCCGTCCGGGTCGGGGGCGGGCGGCACGGTCAGCACGACCTTGCCGGTGTGCCGGGCCTGGCTGACGTACCGGAAGGCGTCGACCGAGCGGCGGACGTCCCAGGTGGTGATCGGCAGCGGCCGCAGCACGCCGGCCTCGAACAGGTCGACCAGCTCGGCGAGCATCGCGGCGATCCGCTCCGGGCCGGCCTCGAACAGCTCGAAGGCGCGGTAGGCGACGCCGGGGTGCCGGGCGGCGACCTCCTCGGCGTCCCGGATGTCGGTCTTGCCCATCTCGACGAACCGGCCGCCGCGGGGCAGCAGGCCGAGCGAGGTCTCGACGAACTCCCCGGCCAGCGCGTTGAGCACGACGTCCACGCCGCGCCCGCCGGTGGCCGCCAGGAACTCGCGGCCGAAGTCCAGCGTGCGGGAGCCGGCCAGGTGGGCGTCGTCCAGGCCGAGCGGCCGCAGCGCGTCCCACTTGCCCTGGCTGGCGGTGCCGTACACCTCGGCGCCCAGGTGGCGGGCGAGCTGGACGGCGGCCATGCCCACGCCGCCGGCGGCGGCGTGCACCAGGACGGACTCGCCGGGGCGCAGCCCGGCCAGGTCCTTCAGCGCGTAGTAGGCGGTGAGGAAGACGATCGGGGTGGACGCGGCCTCGGTGTAGTCCCAGCCGCGGGGGATCCGGACCAGCAGCCGGTGGTCGGTGACGGCGGTGGTGCCGAAGGAGCCGGCGAACATGCCCATCACCCGGTCGCCGGGGGCGAGTGCGGTGACGTCCCCGGCGACCTCCAGGACGACGCCGGCGCCCTCGTTGCCGAGCAGGCCGGCCTGGCCGGGGTACATGCCGAGCGCGTTGAGCACGTCGCGGAAGTTGAGGCCGCCGGCCCGCAGGGCGACCCGGACGTGGCCGGGGGCGAGCGGCTCCAGGGTGTCCGGACAGGCGGCCAGGACGAGGTTGTCCAGGGTGCCGCGCCCGGTGGTGTCCAGCCGCCAGGGCTCGCCGGCGGGCGGGGTGAGCGCGCCGGAGGTGGCCGCGCGGGCCAGCCGGGCGGCCAGCACCGTCCCCTCGCGCAGGGCGAGTTGGGGCTCTCCGGTGGCGAGGGCGGCGGGCAGCGCGGCGGCCGAGGCGGCGGTGCCGTCCAGGTCGACCAGGACGATCCGGTCCGGGTTCTCGGACTGCGCGGAGCGGACCAGGCCCCAGAGCGGGGCGCAGGCCAGGGCGGTGACGGCCTCGCCGGGGTGGGCGGCGACCGCGCCGCTGGTGGCCAGGACCAGCCGGGACCCCGCGAAGCGGTCCTCGGCCAGCCAGGCCTGGAGCAGCTCCAGCACCCGGTGGGTGACGGCGCGGGCCTGCTCGGCGGTGCCGCCGTCGGCCGGCGCGTCGACCGGCACCAGGACGGTGGCCGGCACCTCGGCGGGCAGCGCGTCCAGGCCGTCGGTCCGGTACGGCTCGACGGTGTCCTCGGGCAGCGGGACGGCGGTCCAGTCGATCCGGAACAGCGAGTCGGGGGTGGCGGGCCGGGCGGCCGTGCCGGCGGCGCCGATCGGGCGCAGCACGAAGGAGTCGGCGGTGGCCACCGGGGCGCCGGACCGGTCGGCGACCAGCAGCGAGACGCTGTCCCGGCCGGTGCGGCTGAGCCGCACGCGCAGCTCGGCCGCGCCGGAGGCGTGCAGGGTCACCCCGCTCCAGGCGAACGGCAGCAGGTTCAGGCCCTCGCCGCCGTCCACGGCGCAGCCCAGCGCGTGCAGGGCGGCGTCCAGCAGCGCCGGGTGCAGCCCGAAGCGCTCGGCCCGGGAGCGCTGCTCCTCGGGCAGCCGGACCTCGGCGTAGATGTCGTCGCCGTCCAGCCAGGCGGCCCGCAGACCGCGGAAGGCCGGGCCGTAGCCGAGACCGCCCGCGGCCAGCCGCTCGTAGTAGCCGTCCAGGTCGACGGCGGTGGCGCCGGCCGGCGGCCAGGCCGTCAGGTCCTCGGCGGCGGCCGGTGCGGCGGCCTGGGCGAGCCAGCCGCTGGCGTGCCGGACCCAGGGCGCGTCCAGCGGCGCGTCCTCCCGGAGGGAGTGGACGGTGACCTCGCGCCGGCCGCTCTCGTCGGCCGGGCCGACCCGCACCTGGAGGGCGATCCCGCCGGTCTCCGGGAGCACCAGCGGGCTCTCCAGGGCGAGTTCGTCGACCCGGTCGCAGCCGGCCTGGTCGCCCGCGTGGACGAGCAGGTCGAGGAAGGCGGTGCCCGGCAGCAGGACCGAGCCGAGCACGGCGTGGTCGGCCAGCCAGGGGTGGGTGCGCAGCGAGAGCCGGCCGGTGAGCAGCAGGCCGTCGTCGTCGGCGAGGGTGAGCGAGGCGCCGAGCAGCGGGTGGTCGGCGGAGCCGAGGCCGAGGTCGACGGCGTCCCCGTTGGAGGCGGTGGCCTCCAGCCAGTACCGCTCGTGCTGGAAGGGGTAGGTGGGCAGGTCGGTCCGCCGCGCGCCGGGGAAGACGGCCGGCCAGTCGACCGTGCGCCCCCGGACGTGCAGGGCGGCGAGCGCCGAACGGAACCGGGCGGGGCCGCCGTGGTCGCGGCGCAGGGTGCCGGCCGCGACGGCGGTGGCCTCGGCGGCGTCCAGGGTGTCCTGCACGGCGGAGGCGAGCACCGGGTGCGGGCTGACCTCGACGAAGAAGGCGTGGCCGTCGGCGGCGAGGGCGCGGACGGCCTCCTCCAGCCGGACGGTCCGGCGCAGGTTGCGGTACCAGTACGCGGCGTCCAGTCGGACGGTGTCCAGCCAGGCGTCGTCCACGGTCGAGTAGAACGGCACCTCGGAGGTCCGGGGGGCGACGGGGGCGAGCAGGGTGAGCAGCTCGTCCTGGATCCGCTCGACGTGGGCGGAGTGCGAGGCGTAGTCGACGGGGACGCGGCGGGCGTGGACGCCCCGGGCGTCGAGGGCGGCCCGGAGCTCGTCCAGGGCGTCGGCGTCACCGGCCACGACCGTGGAGGAGGGGCCGTTGACGGCGGCGACGGAGATCCGGTCCTGCCAGCGGGTGAGGTCGATCTCCCCGGCGGGCTGGGCGACGGAGACCATGCCGCCGTTTCCGGCGATGGCGGTGATGGCCTGGGAGCGCAGGGCCACGACCCGGGCGCCGTCCTGGAGGGAGAGCGCGCCGGCGACGGTGGCGGCGGCGATCTCGCCCTGGGAGTGGCCGATGACGGCGTCGGGGTGGACGCCGTACGCCTGCCAGAGCGCGGCGAGGGAGACCATGACGGCCCACAGGGCGGGCTGGACGACGTCGACCCGGTCGTAGCCGGGGGCGCCCTCGGTGCCGCGCAGGACGTCGATGAGCTTCCAGTCGGTGAACTCGGCGAGGGCGTCGGCGCATTCGGTGATCCGGGCGGCGAACACCGGCTCGCTGTCGAGGAGTTCGACGGCCATCCCGGCCCACTGCGAGCCCTGGCCGGGGAAGACGAAGACGGTCTTGCCGGTCACGTCGGCCGTGCCGGAGACCAGTCGGGCGGGCTCCTCGCCGGCCGCGAACGCCTCCAGGGCGGCGGCGAGTTCGGCGCCGTCCGCGGCGACCACGGCCGCGCGGTGGGCGAACTGTGTGCGGGAGACGGCGAGGGAGAGGCCGAGGTCGGCCGAGGCGGCCTCGGTGTCCAGGTGGTCGCGCAGGCGGCGGGCCTGGTCGCGCAGCGCCTGGTCGGTCTTGGCGGAGAGGAGGAACGGCAGGGCGCCGTGCCCGGTCGGTGCGGCCGGCGGGGGCTGCTCCTCGGGGGCCTGTTCGAGGATGACGTGGGCGTTGGTGCCGCTGACGCCGAAGGAGGAGACGCCGGCCCGGCGCGGGCGGCCGGTCTCCGGCCACTCCCGGGCCTCGGTGAGCAGGTCGACCGACCCGGCCGTCCAGTCCACCTGCGAGGAGGGCGCGTCCACGTGCAGGGTCCGCGGCAGCAGACCGTGCCGCATGGCCAGCACCATCTTCATCACGCCGGCCACGCCGGCGGCGGCCTGGGTGTGGCCGATGTTGGACTTCACCGAGCCGAGCAGCAGCGGCCGTTCGCGGTCCTGCCCGTAGGTGGCCAGCAGGGCCTGGGCCTCGATCGGGTCGCCGAGCCGGGTGCCGGTGCCGTGCGCCTCGACGGCGTCCACGTCGGTGGTGGAGAGCCGGGCGTTCTCCAGGGCCTGGCGGACGACCCGCTGCTGGGAGGGGCCGTTGGGGGCGGTCAGACCGCTGGACGCGCCGTCCTGGTTGACGGCGCTGCCGCGGACCACCGCGAGCACCGGGTGCCCGTTGCGGCGGGCGTCGGAGAGCCGCTCCAGCAGCAGCATGCCGGCGCCCTCGCCCCAGCCGGTGCCGTCCGCGGCCTCGGCGAACGCCTTGCAGCGCCCGTCCGAGGCGAGCCCGCGCTGCTTGGAGAACTCCACGAAGGACAGCGGGGTCGACATCACCGTGACCCCGCCCGCCAGGGCGAGCGAGCACTCGCCCTGGCGGAGCGCCTGGACGGCGAGGTGGAGGGAGACCAGCGAGGCGGAGCAGGCGGTGTCCACGGTGACCGCCGGGCCCTCGAGACCGAAGGTGTAGGAGATGCGGCCGGAGACCACGCTGGCGCCGATGCCGGTCGCCAGGTACCCCTCGGCCGCCTCCGGGGCCCTGGTCACCAGCGCCGCGTAGTCCTGCCCGTTGGTGCCGGCGAAGACGCCGGTCCGGCTGCCGCGCAGCGACCGCGGGTCGATGCCGGCCCGCTCGAAGGCCTCCCAGGAGGTCTCCAGCAGCAGCCGCTGCTGCGGGTCCATGACCAGTGCCTCGCGCGGGCTGATCCCGAAGAACCCCGCGTCGAACCGCGAGGCCCCGTACAGGAACGCGCCCTCGCGGACGTACGAGGCGCCGGTGCCGTCGGCGTTGCCGCCGAGCAGCCGGTCGGTGTCCCAGCCGCGGTCGGCGGGGAACCCGCCGACCGCGTCACGGCCGTCGGCGAGCAGCCGCCACAGCTCCTCGGGTGTCCCGACGTCGCCGGGGAAGCGGCAGCTCATCGCGACGATCGCGATCGGCTCGTGCTCCGCGGCCTCCAGCTCGCGGACCCGCTGACGCGTCCGCCGCAGGTCTGCGGTCACCTTCTTGAGGTAATCGACGACCTTGTCATCCGTCGGCATTGCACACCTTCCAGGCAGCGGTTGTCCGCTCAGAGGCCGAATTCCGCATCTATCAGGGAGAGCACCTCATCCACCGATGCGGCTTGCAGTTCGAGGTCCGCCTCGACAGTGGCAGCCGCACCCGGGGCCGGGACACCCCTGACCGCCACCCCTGCACCCCTGAACTCGCGCCACTTGGCCAGCAGGGTCTCCAGCCTGACGGTGACCCGGCGGCCGTCCTCGTCGTCCAGCCCGGCGTCCGTGAGCGCCGCCTCCAGCGCGTCCAGCCCGGCGAACACGTCCGGTTCCCCGGCGGTGTCCTCCACCGGGGCCAGCCGGCCCGCCAGCAGGGCGGCCAGCGCCACCGGGTCCGGGTGGTCGAAGAGCAGCGTGGCGGGCAGTGGGAGGCCGGTGGCGCCGCCGAGACGGTTGCGCAGCTCGACCGCCGTCAGCGAGTCGAACCCCAGCTCCAGGAACCCCTTCCGGGGCTCCACCGCCTCCGGCCCGCGGTGCCCGAGCACCTCCGCGGTGAGCCGGCGGACCAGCTCCAGCAGGACGCGTTCGCGCTCCGCCCCGGAGACGCCGGCCAGCCTGGCCGCCAGCGCGTTCCCGTCCTCGGCCGCGGCGGCCGGGCCGTCCCGCTCCGGGGCCAGTGCCCGGACGGCCGGGAGCTCGGCGAGCAGCCGGCTGGGCCTGGCCGCGACGAACCCCGGCGCGAACCGGGACCAGTCCACGTCCACCACGGCGACCGCGGTGTCGCCCTGGGCCAGCGCGGCGTCCAGGGCGGCCAGCCCCGACTCCGGCGCCAGCGGGGTCACCCCGGTGCGCCGGGCGCGCTCCAGCACCTCGCCCCCGGCGGCCATGCCGCCCTCGTCCCACGGCCCCCAGGCCACCGAGGTGGCGGGCAGGCCGAGGGCCGCGCGCCGCTCGGCCAGGGCGTCCAGGTAGGCGTTGGCGGCGGCGTAGTTGGCCTGCCCGGGGGCGCCGAGCGTGCCGCTGAAGGAGGAGAACAGCACGAAGGCCGCCGGCTCCAGGTCCAGGGTCAGCTCGTGCAGGTGGCGGGCCGAGGCGGCCTTGGCCCGCAGGACGGTCGCCAGCCGCTCCGGGGTCAGCGCGTCGATCACGCCGTCGTCGAGCACCCCGGCGGCGTGCACCACCGCGGTGAGCGGGTGCTCGGCCGGGATGTCCGCGAGGAGCGCGGCGAGCCGGTCGCGGTCGGCGGCGTCGCAGGCCGTGACGGTCACGGTGGCGCCGAGGGCGCGGAGTTCGGCGGTCAGGTCGGCCGCGCCCGGGGCCCCGGGCCCGCTGCGGCTGGTGAGCAGCAGGTGGCGGACGCCGTGCTCGGCGACCAGGTGGCGGGCCAGCCGGGCGCCGAGCGCGCCGGTGCCGCCGGTGATCAGCACCGTGCCCTCCGGGTCCCACCCGGGCGCGTCGCCGCGCCGGGCCGACGGCGCGGGCAGCAGCCGCCGCCCGTACAGGCCGTCGGGCCGCACCGCGACCTGGTCCTCGCCGGACCCGCCCGCCAGCAGCGCGGCCAGCCGGTCCCCGGCCGGGCCGTCGAACTCCTCCGGCAGGTCCACCAGGCCGCCCCAGCGGTCGGGGTGCTCCAGCGCGGCGGCCCGTCCCAGGCCCCACAGCGCGGCCTGCGCCGGGCTCGCGACCTGCCCGCCGACCGTCACGCCGGCCCGGGTCGCGCACCAGAGCGGGGCGTCCGGGGCGAGGTCGCCGAGGGCCTGGAGCAGCGCCACGGCGCCGGAGGTGACGGTGTGCTCGTCGGCGCCGTCCGCGAGGGCCAGCAGCGAGAGCACCCCGGTCGGGGCCGTGCCGTCCAGGGCCTGCCGGAGCGGGCCCGCCAGGGTGCTCCGGTCGAGGCCGTCCGGGCCGACCGTCACCCGCAGCAGGTCCGCGCCGTGCCGTTCCAGCGCCGCCAGGGCGCCCTCGACGGCCGCCGGGGCGCCCCCGGCGGGCAGCACGGCCAGCCAGCTGCCCATCGGGCGGTCGGCCCGCGGCAGGACGGCCGCCGGCTCCGGGAGCCGCTGCCAACCCGCCCGGTAGCGCCAGGAGTCGAGCCGGGAGCCGTCCCGCTTGCGGTGGCGCCAGGAGGACAGCGCGGGCAGCACCTCGCCCAGCGAGCGCTGCTCCTCCTCGGCCAGCCGGAGGCTCGCGCCGAGCGCGGCCAGGTCCTGCTGCTCGACGGCCGCCCAGAAGGCGGTGTCCACCGGGTCGGCCGCCGGCGCGGGGCCGTCCAGCCAGAACCGCTCGCGCTGGAAGGCGTAGGTGGGCAGCTCCACACGGCGGGACGCGGCGGCTCCGGCCGCGGTGAAGAAGGCCGGCCAGTCCACCTCCGCGCCGAGCGTGTGCAGCGCGCCGACCGCCCGGACCAGGGCCGCGGCCTCCGGCCGGTCCCGGCGCAGCGCGGGCAGCAGGGCGAAGCCGCTCTCGGGCGCCGCCACGGCCAGGCAGTCCTGGCCCATCGCGGTCAGCACGCCGTCCGGGCCCAGCTCCAGGTACCGGCTCACCCCGTCGGCGGCCAGCCGCCGGAACACGTCGTCGAAGCGGACGGCGGCACGGATCTGGCCGACCCAGTACTCCGCCGTGCACAGCTCCTCGGCGGCCACCGGGCGGCCGGTGCCGGAGACCACCGGGATCCGCGGCTCGTGGTACGTCAGCGCCGCCGCGACCTCGCGGAACTCCGCCAGCATCGGGTCCATCAGCGGGGAGTGGAAGGCGTGGCTGACCCGCAGCCGCCGGGTGCGGTGCCCGGCGTCGGCGAGCTCCCCGGCGATCCGCAGGACGGCCTCCTCCGGGCCCGCCAGCACGGTGGCGCGCGGGCCGTTGACGGCGGCCACGGCCACCTCGCCGCCGAGCAGCGGCAGCACCTCGGCCTCGGCGGCCTCCACGGCCACCATCGCGCCGCCGGCGGGCAGTCGCTCCATCAGCCGGCCGCGGGCGGCGACCAGCGTGGCCGCGTCGGCCAGCGACAGCACCCCGGCCGCGTGCGCGGCGGCCAGCTCGCCGACGGAGTGCCCGGCCAGGAAGTGCGGCCGGACGCCCCAGGATTCGACCAGGCGGTAGAGGGCGACCTCGACGGCGAACAGGGCGGGCTGGGTCCAGCCCGTACGGTCCAGGAGTTCGCCGCCCTCGGCGATCACCTCGCGCAGCGGGCGCTCCAGGTGCCGGTCCAGCTCGGCGCAGACCTCGTCGAACGCCGCCGCGAACACCGGGTACGCCGCGTACAACTCGCTGCCCATGCCCACGCGTTGGGCGCCCTGGCCGGTGAAGAGGAAGGCCGTGCGGCCGGGGGAGGCCGTGCCGCGCACCAGCTCGGGCGCCGCTCCGCCGGCCGCGAGCGCCTCCAGTCCGGCCCGCAGGCCGTCCGGGTCGGCGGCCACCAGGGCCGCGCGGTGGGCGAACTGTGTGCGGGAGACGGCGAGGGAGAGGCCGAGGTCGGCCGAGGCTGCCTCGGTGTCCAGGTGGTCGCGCAGGCGGCGGGCCTGGTCGCGCAGGGCCTGGTCGGTCTTGGCGGAGAGGAGGAAGGGGAGCGCGCCCGGTGTGGGAGCCGCCTCGGCGGGCACCTCGTCGGCGGGCTGCTCCTCGGGGGCGTGTTCGAGGATGACGTGGGCGTTGGTGCCGCTGACGCCGAAGGAGGAGACGCCGGCCCGGCGCGGGCGGCCGGTCTCCGGCCACTCCCGCTCCTCGGTGAGCAGCTCCACCGCGCCCGCCGTCCAGTCCACCTGCGAGGACGGCGCGTCCACGTGCAGGGTGCGCGGGACGGTGCCCCGGCGCATCGCCTCGACCATCTTGATCACGCCGCCGACCCCGGCCGCGGCCTGGGTGTGGCCGATATTGGACTTCAACGAGCCGAGCAGCAGCGGCCGTTCACGGTCCTGGCCGTAGGTGGCCAGCAGTGCCTGCGCCTCGATCGGGTCGCCCAGCTTCGTGCCCGTGCCGTGCGCCTCCACCACGTCGACCTCGGTGGCGGCCAGCCCGGCCCGGTCGAGGGCCTGGCGGATCACCCGCTCCTGGGAGGGGCCGTTGGGCGCGGTCAGCCCGTTGGAGGCGCCGTCCTGGTTGACGGCGCTGCCGCGCAGCACCGCCAGCACCGGGTGGCCGTTGCGCCGGGCGTCGGAGAGCCGCTCCAGCAGCAGCATGCCGACGCCCTCACCCCAGCCGGTGCCGTCCGCCGCCTCGGCGAACGCCTTGCAGCGCCCGTCCGGCGCCAGCCCGCGCTGGCGGCTGAACTCGATGAACGAACCCGGCGTCGACATCACCGCGACGCCGCCGGCCAGGGCCAGCGAGCACTCGCCGGAGCGCAGCGCCTGGCCCGCCAGGTGCAGCGCCACCAGCGAGGAGGAGCAGGCCGTGTCCACGGACACCGCCGGGCCCTCCAGGCCGAGGGTGTAGGCGATCCGGCCGGAGGCGACGCTGGCCGAACTGCCGTTGCCCAGATAGCCCTCCACCTCCTCCGGGACGGTGCTGAAGCGGGCCGCGTAGTCGTGGTACGAGATGCCGGTGAAGACGCCCGTCCGGCTGCCCCGCGCCGACACCGGGTCCACGCCCGCGTGCTCGAAGGCCTCCCAGGAGGTCTCCAGCAGCAGCCGCTGCTGCGGGTCCGTCGCCAGCGCCTCGCGCGGGTTGATCCCGAAGAACGCCGCGTCGAACCCGGCCGCGTCGTACAGGAAGCCGCCCTCGGAGGCGTAGCAGGTGCCGGGCTGCTCGGGGTCGTCGCTGAACAGCGCGGTGGTGTCCCAGCCGCGGTCCTGCGGGAAGCCGCCGACGGCGTCCCGGCCCTGGGCGACCAGCTGCCACAGCTCCTCGGGCGAGCCGACCCCGCCGGGGTAGCGGCAGCTCATCCCGATGATCGCGATCGGCTCCCCGGCGTCCACCGGGCCGGCGGTGGGGGCGGCCGCCGAGCCGTCCTCGCCGAGCAGTTCGCCGAGCAGCCGGGCGGCCACCGCCTCCGGGGTCGGGTGGTCGAACAGCAGGGTGCTCGGCAGCCGCACCCCGGTCGACCGGGCGAGCCGGTCGCGCAGCTCCACCGCCGTCAGCGAGTCGAAGCCCTGCTCCTGGAACGGGCGGACCACCTCGATCCCGTCGGCCGTGGGGTGGCCCAGGACCTCCGCCGCCAGGCCGCTCACCAGCTCCACCAGGGAACGGGAGCGCTCGGCGACCGGCAGGCCGGCGAGGGCGGAGCGCAGCGCCGAGGCGGCGTCGTCGGCGGGCGCGGGCCGCTCCTCGGCGCGCTCCAGCTCCCGCACCTCGGCCAGCGCGCCCAGCAGCGGGCTCGGCCGGACGGCGGTGAAACCGGGGTGGAAGCGCGACCAGTCGACCTCGGTGACGGTCACGGCCGTGTCGTCCAGGTCCAGCGCCTGCCGCAGGGCCGCGACCGCGAGGTCCGGCGCCAGCGCGCCGAGGCCCATCCGCCGCAGCGGTCCCTCCTGACCGGCCGACATGCCCTCCCCGGCCCACGGGCCCCAGGCCACCGAGGTGGCCGTCAGGCCGCGCGCCCGGCGCTGCTCGGCCAGCGCGTCCAGGAACGCGTTCGCCGCGCCGTACGCGGCCTGGCCGCCGCCGCCCCAGACCCCGGCGACGGAGGACATCAGCACGAAGGCGTCCAGCTCCTGCCCGTCCAGCAGCTCGTCCAGGTGCGCCGCTCCGGTCACCTTGGCGGCGCCGAACGCGGCCAGCGCGTCCGCGTCGAGCTCGCGCAGCGGCCCCATCGCCCCCGAGCCGGCCGCGTGCACCACGGCGCTCAGCGGGCCGAGCCCGTCCAGCAGCCCGGCCAGCGCCGCGCGGTCCGCGACGTCGCAGGCCGCCACCGTGACCCGGGCGCCCAGCGCCGACAGCTCGGCCTCCAGCGCGGCGGCCCCGGCGGCCGCACCGCCCCGACGGCCGGTCAGCACCACGTGCTCCGCGCCGTTCGCGGCCAGCCAGCGCCCGATCCGGGCCCCCAGCGCGCCGGTACCGCCGGTCACCAGCACGGTGCCGCGCGGCCGCCACTCGCGGCCCGCCGCGCCACCGGCCGCCCGGACCAGGCGGCGCGCGTACAGCCCGTCCGCCCGGACGGCGGCCTGGTCCTCGCCGGACCCGCCCGCCAGTACCGCGGCCAGCCGGTCGGCCGCCTTGCCGTCCACCGTCTCCGGCAGATCGACCAGGCCGCCCCAGCGCACCGGGCACTCCAGCGCCGCCACCCGGCCCAGGCCCCACAGCTGCGCCTGCGCGGGGCTGACCCGGTCGCCCGTCCCGGCCGCCACCGCGCCCCGGGTCGCGCACCACAGCGGCGCGTCCAGCCCGGCCTCGTCCAGGGCGTTCAGCAGCAGCACGGTGTCGGGCAGCGCGGCCGGCACCCCGGGCCGCGCCTCCCGCTCGTCCAGGGCCAGCAGGGAGAGCACGCCGTCCGGCTGCCGCTCCTTGGCGGCGGCCCGCAGCCGGGCGGCCAGCCCGGCACGGTCCTCGCCCTCGGCCGCCGCGACGGTCAGCACCCGCGCGCCGCGGGCCCGCAGCGCGGACAGCGCGCCGCCGGTGCCCTCCTCCGTCCAGCCGGCCGGCAGGACGGCCAGCCAGTCGCCGGAGAGCCCGGGCGGGGCGGCCGGGTCGGCGAGCCGCTGCCACTCGACCCGGTAGCGCCAGGAGTCCAGCAGCGAACGGTCCTGGCGCTCGCGCCGCCAGGAGGAGAGCGCGGGCAGCAGGTCGCCCAGCGAGCGCTGCTCCTCCTCGGCCAGCCGGAGGCTCGAACCGAGGGCGGCCAGGTCCTGCTGCTCGACGGCGGCCCAGAAGGAGGCGTCCGCCGGGTCGGCGGCGCCCGCGACGGGCGCGGCGTCCAGCCAGAAGCGGCGGCGCTGGAAGGCGTAGGTGGGCAGGTCGACCCGGCGCGCGCCGGAACCGGCGAAGAACGCCGCCCAGTCGGCCCGCACCCCGCGCCCGTGCAGCGCCGCCACGGCGGACACGGCGGTCCGCACCTCGGCCCGGTCGCGCCGCAGCACCGGCACGAAGGCCTCGTCGCCGTCGTCGCCGTGGTCCCGGCCCATGGCGGTGAGCACGGCGTCGGGGCCGAGCTCCAGGAAGGTGGTGACGCCCTTCGCCCGGAGCGTCTCCACGGCGTCGTGGAAGCGGACGGTGTGGCGGGCGTGGCGGATCCAGTAGTCGGGGTCGGTGAGTTGCTCGGTGGTGGCGGGTTCGCCGGTGAGGGTGGAGACGATCGGGATGGCGGGGGCGTGGTAGGTCAGCTCGGCGAGGACGTTGCGGAACTCGTCGAGCATCGGTTCCATGAGCGGGGAGTGGAAGGCGTGGCTCACCCGCAGCTCGCGGGCCTTGTCGAACTGTGCGGCGACGGACCGGACTTCGGTGGCGTCACCGGCGATGACCAGGGAGCGGGGGCCGTTGACGGCGGCGATCGAGACCCGCTCGGTGAGCAGCGGCAGGACCTCCTCCTCGGTGGCCCGGAGCGCCACCATGGCGCCGCCGGAGGGGAGGTGCTCCATCAGACGGGCACGGGCGGTGATGAGCCGGGCGGCGTCCGGGAGGGACAGCACCCCGGCCACGTGGAAGGCCGCGACCTCGCCGATCGAGTGGCCGGCCAGGAAGTGCGGCCGGACGCCCCAGGATTCGACCAGGCGGTAGAGCGCCACCTCGACGGCGAACAGCGCGGGCTGGGTCCAGCCCGTACGGTCCAGGAGTTCGCCGCCCTCGGCGATCACCTCGCGCAGCGGGCGCTCCAGGTGGCGGTCCAGCTCGGCGCAGACCTCGTCGAACGCCGCCGCGAACGCCGGGAACGCGGCG
Source organism: Kitasatospora sp. NPDC001225 (assembly GCF_053597855.1). Lineage (NCBI taxonomy): Bacteria > Bacillati > Actinomycetota > Actinomycetes > Kitasatosporales > Streptomycetaceae > Kitasatospora > Kitasatospora sp. NPDC001225. Next base: position 19,926 of record NZ_JBSFJC010000073.1, on the reverse strand, counting down.
TACAACTCGCTTCCCATGCCAGTGCGTTGAGCGCCCTGGCCGGTGAACAGGAACGCGGTCTTGCCGGTCGTCGTCGCGGTGATCCCGTCGCCCTCGGCCACCGCGGCCAGTCCGGCGGTGAGTTCGGCGCGGTCCGCGGCGACCACGGCGGCCCGGTGGGCGAACCGCGCACGGCCGGTGGCCAGCGAGTAGGCCAGGTCGGTGAGGCCCAGCTCGGGGTCCGCGTCCAGCCGGGCGCGCAGCCGGGCGGCCTGCTCCCGCAGCGCGGGGACGGTCTTCGCCGACAGCAGGTGCGGGGCGAGCGCGGGCGCCGCACCGGCCCGCGCCTCGGCCTCCGGGTCGGCCGGGGCCTCCGGCGCCTGCTCGACGATGACGTGGGCGTTGGTGCCGCTGACGCCGAAGGAGGAGACCCCGGCCCGGCGCGGGCGGCCGGTCTCCGGCCAGTCCCGGGCCTCGGTGACCAGCTCGACCGACCCGGCCGTCCAGTCCACCTCGGGCGTCGGCTCGTCCACGTGCAGGGTGCGCGGGACGGTGCCCCGGCGCATCGCCTCGACCATCTTGATGATGCCGCCGACCCCGGCGGCGGCCTGGGTGTGGCCGATGTTGGACTTCAACGAGCCCAGCAGCAGCGGCCGTTCGCGGTCCTGGCCGTAGGCGGCCAGCAGCGCCTGGGCCTCGATCGGGTCGCCGAGGGTGGTGCCGGTGCCGTGCGCCTCCACCACGTCCACCTCGCCGGCCGCCAGCCCGGCGCTCTCCAGCGCCTGCCGGATCACCCGCTGCTGGGCGGGACCGTTCGGCGCGGTCAGCCCGCTGCTCGCACCGTCCTGGTTGATGCCCGAGCCGCGGACCAGCGCCAGCACCGGGTGCCCGTTGCGCCGGGCGTCGGAGAGCCGCTCCAGCAGCAGCATGCCGACGCCCTCGCCCCACGCCGTGCCGTCCGCGGCGGCGGCGAAGGACTTGCAGCGGCCGTCCGGCGCCAGCCCGCGCTGGCGGCTGAACTCCACGAACCCGGCCGGGGTCGAGAGCACCGTGACGCCGCCGGCCAGGGCCAGCGAGCACTCGCCCGAGCGCAGGGCCTGGCTTGCCAGGTGCAGCGCCACCAGCGAGGAGGAGCAGGCGGTGTCCACGGTGACGGCCGGGCCCTCCAGGCCCAGCGCGTACGCCACCCGGCCGGAGGCCACGCTGCCGGCGCTGCCGTTGCCCAGGTAGCCCTCCACCTCCTCGGGAACGGACTGGAAGCGGGCCGCGTAGTCGGCGGTGGCGATACCGGCGAACACCCCGACCCGGCTGCCGCGCACCGAGGTCGGCGCGATCCCGGCCCGCTCGAAGGCCTCCCAGGAGGTCTCCAGCAGCAGCCGCTGCTGCGGGTCCATGGCCAGCGCCTCGCGCGGGCTGATCCCGAAGAACGCCGGGTCGAACTCGTCGGCCCGGTGCAGGAAGCCGCCCTCGCGGACGTAGCTGGTGCCCGGCGTCTGCGGGTCGGGGTCGTACAGCGCCTCGACGTCCCAGCCCCGGTTGACCGGGAAGCCGGAGATCGCGTCCACACCCCCGTCGACCAGCTGCCAGAGCTCCTCGGGCGAGGTCACCTCGCCGGGGTAGCGGCAGGCCATGCCGACGATCGCGATCGGCTCGCGGCCGGCGTCCACCAGCTGCCGGTTCTCCCGGCGCAGCCGCTGGATCTCCTTGAGGGAATCCCGGAGTGCCGCGACGACTTCCTGGGGTGCTGCGTTCATCACAAATCTCCGTACATCAAGCTCAGGTCGGGTCCAGGGGGCGGTGATCCGCGCCGCCTTCTCGCGGCGGCGCGGATCACCGGGGCCGCCTAGGAGTTGTCGCGGGCCAGGCGGAGCAGCTCGGCCAGATCCATGTCGTCGATCAGCTCGTCGCCGACCGCCTCGGCGGTGCCGGTCGCCCCGGCGCCGTCGCCCGCGGCCGGGCCGACGCCCGGCAGCTCGGGGTCCAGCGCCGTGCGCAGCTGCTTGGCGAGGGCGGCGGGGGTCGGGTAGTCGAAGATCAGCGTGCTGCTCAGGCGCAGACCGGTGGCGTCGGTGAGCAGCTTGCGCAGCTCGACCGCGGTCAGGGAGTCGAAGCCCTGCTCGAGGAAGCCGCACTCGGGGTCGAGGCCGCTGAGCGGGGCCTCGCCGAGCACCCCGGCGACGCACTCCTCGACCAGCTCCAGCAGCAGCTCGTCGCGCTCCGGCTCGGTGAGTCCGGCGAGCCGCTCCCGCAGCCCGGCGGACCGGTCCGGCCGCTCACCGGCGCCCGGCGCGTCGGGGTCCCGCGCGTCGGCCGGCCGCGGCGCGGGGGCGTCCGTCCTGGCGGCGCGCCGCCAGGCGGCGAGCAGCGGCAGCGCGGCCCGCAGTTCGGACGGGAGGTCCCCGCCGTCGCCCTCCAGCCGCAGGACGGCGGCCAGCGAGGCCTCGTCCTGCTGCTCGACGGCCGCCCAGAAGGAGGCGTCCAGCGGGTCGGCCGTCCCGGCCGCGGCCTTCGGCTGGACGACGTCCAGCCAGTACCGCCCGCGCTGGAAGGCGTAGGTCGGCAGGTCGACCCTGTGGCCGTCCGCGTGGAACGCCGTCCAGTCCACCGGCACGCCGCGCAGGTGCAGCGCGGCCAGCGCGGACGCCAGGGCGAACTCCTCGGAGCGGTCCCGGCGTTGCGCGGCGACCAGGGCCGCCCGGCCGCCGGCCGCCGTGCCGTCCAGGAACTCCTGGCCCATGGCGGTGAGCACACCGTCGGGGCCGAGCTCCAGGAAGGTGGTGACGCCCTTCGCCCGGAGCGTCTCCACGGCGTCGTGGAAGCGGACGGTGTGGCGGGCGTGGCGGATCCAGTAGTCGGGGTCGGTGAGTTGCTCGGTGGTGGCGGGTCGGCCGGTGAGGGTGGAGACGATCGGGATGGCGGGGGCGTGGTAGGTGAGGTGGGCGAGGACGTTGCGGAACTCGTCGAGCATCGGTTCCATGAGCGGGGAGTGGAAGGCGTGGCTGACGCGCAGTTCGCGGGCCTTGTCGAACTGTGCGGCGACGGCGCGGACTTCGGTGGCGTCACCGGCGATGACCAGGGAGCGGGGGCCGTTGACGGCGGCGATCGAGACCCGCTCGGTGAGCAGCGGCAGGACCTCGTCCTCGGTGGCCCGGAGCGCCACCATGGCGCCGCCGGTGGGGAGGTGGTCCATCAGACGGGCACGGGCGGTGATGAGCCGGGCGGCGTCCGGCAGGGACAGCACGCCGGCCACGTGGAAGGCCGCGACCTCTCCGATCGAGTGCCCGGCCAGGAAGTGCGGGCGCACGCCCCAGGATTCGACCAGGCGGTAGAGGGCGACCTCGACGGCGAACAGGGCGGGCTGGGTCCAGCCCGTACGGTCCAGCGGTTCGCCGCCCTCGGCGATCACCTCGCGCAGCGGGCGCTCCAGGTGGCGGTCCAGCTCGGCGCAGACCTCGTCGAACGCCGCCGCGAACGCCGGGTACGCCGCGTACAACTCACGCCCCATGCCTGCGCGTTGGGCACCCTGGCCGGTGAACAGGAAGGCCGTCCGGCCGGAGGCCGCCACCGCCCTCAGCACCCCGGGCGCCTGCGGCGTCCCGGCGGCCAGGGCCCGCAGCCCGGCCAGCAGGCCGTCCCGGTCCGCGGCGACCACGGCACCCCGGTGCGGGAACTGCGAGCGCGTGGTGGCCAGGGAGAGCCCGAGGTCGGCCGGGTGCAGCTCCGGCCGCTCCTCGACCAGCTCCAGCAGTCGCCCGGCCTGGCCGCGCAGCGCCTCCTCGGACCGGCCGGAGAGCACCAACGGCCGTACGGCCGAGCCCTCGTGGCTCCGCTCGGGGGCCGTCGGCGCCGGGTCGCCCTGCTCCAGGACGAGGTGGGCGTTGGTGCCGCTGATGCCGAAGGAGGAGACGCCGGCCCGGCGCGGGCGGCCGGTCTCCGGCCAGTCCCGCGTCGCGGTGGCCAGCTCGACCGCTCCGGCCGTCCAGTCCACGTGCGGCGAGGGCTCGTCGACGTGCAGGGTGCCCGGCAGGACGCCGTTGCGCATCGCGAGCACCGTCTTGATCACCCCGGCGACGCCCGCCGCGGCCTGGGTGTGGCCGAGGTTGGACTTCACCGAGCCGAGCAGCAGCGGCCGTTCGCGGTCCTGGCCGTAGGTGGCCAGCAGTGCCTGGGCCTCGATCGGGTCGCCCAGCTTCGTGCCCGTGCCGTGCGCCTCCACCACGTCGACCTCGCCCGCGGCGAGACCGGCGGCGGCCAGCGCCTGGCGGATCACCCGCTCCTGCGCGGTGCCGTTCGGGGCGGTGAGCCCGTTGGAGGCGCCGTCCTGGTTGACGGCGCTGCCGCGCAGCACCGCCAGCACGGGGTGCCCGTTGCGGCGGGCGTCCGACAGCCGCTCGACCAGCAGCATGCCGATGCCCTCGGAGAACCCGGTGCCGTCGGCGCCGGCCGCGAAGGCCTTGCAGCGGCCGTCCTCGGCGAGGCCGCGCTGGCGGGCGAACTCGATCAGCAGCTTCGGCGTGGACATCACGGTCACGCCGCCGGCCAGCGCCAGGTCGCACTCGCCGCGCCGCAGGGCGGCCGCCGCGAAGTGCAGCGCCACCAGCGAGGAGGAGCAGGCGGTGTCCACGGTGACGGCCGGGCCCTCCAGGCCCAGCGCGTACGCCACCCGGCCGGTGGCCACGCTGGCCGCGCTGCCGTTGCCGAGGTAGCCGTCGACCTCCTCGGGCACGTCCTGAACCCAGGTCGCGTAGTCGTGGTAGACCATGCCCGCGTACACGCCGGTCCGGCTGCCGCGCAGGCCGAGCGGGTCGATCCCGGCCCGCTCGAAGGCCTCCCAGGAGGTCTCCAGCAGCAGGCGCTGCTGCGGGTCCATCGCCAGCGCCTCACGGCGGTTGATCCCGAAGAACGCCGGGTCGAACCCGGCCACGTCGGTCAGGAAGCCGCCGGTCCGGGTGTAGGTGCGGCCCGGGGTGCCCGGCTCGGGGTGGTAGATGCCCTCCAGGTCCCAGCCGCGGTCGGCCGGGAACTCCGAGAGCACCGAACCGCCCTCGGCGAGCACCTCCCACAGCGCCTCCGGGGTGGCGATCCCCCCGGGGAAGCGGCAGCTCATCGCGACGATCGCGATCGGCTCGTCGGGGTCGGCCGTGACCGCCACCGCCGCCGGGGCCGGGGCGGAGTCGTCCGCGTCCGCGCCGAGCAGCTCCTCGACCAGGTGCGCGGCGAGCGCGCGCGGCGTCGGGTGGTTGAACACCAGGGTCGCCGGAAGGCGCAGCCCGGTCGCGGAGTTGAGCCGGTTGCGCAGCTCCACCGCGGTCAGCGAGTCGAAGCCCAGCTCCTTGAGCGCCTTCTCCTCCTCCACGGCGTCGCCCGAGTCGTGCCCGAGCACCGCGGCGACGTGGCCGCGGACCAGGTCCAGCACGGTCCGCCGGCGGTCCTCGCCGGAGAGCCCGGCCAGGCGCCCGGCCAGACCGCCCGCCGGAGCGGCGTCCGGGGCACCGGCCGTGCGCCGGCCCGGGCCACCGGAGGCCAGGCCGCGCAGCAGCGCGGGGACGGTGGCCGCCCGGCCGCGCAGGTGGGCCCGGTCCAGCTGGATCGGCACCAGCACCGCCTCGCCCGAGGCCACGGCCGCGTCGAACAGGGCCAGTCCGGTCTCGGCGCTCATCGGCACCGCGCCGCCCCGCACGATCCGCTCCAGGTCGGCGTCGACGAGGCGCCCGGCCATGCCGGACCGCTCCTGCCACAGGCCCCAGGCCATCGAGACGGCCGGCCGGCCCTGGGCGCGGCGGCGCTGCGCCAGGGCGTCCAGGAAGCAGTTGGCAGCGGCGTAGTTGGCCTGCCCGGGGTTGCCGAGCACACCGGCCGCGGCCGAGAAGAGGACGAACCCGCCGACGTCGCCCGCCAGTTCGTGCAGGTTGAGCGCGCCGGTGACCTTGGGTGCGAGCACCCGGTCGAACTGCTCGGGGGAGAGGGAGAGGACGGTTCCGTCGTCCACCACGCCCGCGGTGTGCACCACGGCGGTGAGCGGGCGCTCGGCGGGGACGGCGGCGAGCAGCTCGGCGAGCTGCCGGCGGTCGGCGACGTCGCAGGCGGCCAGGGTGACCTCGGCGCCCGCCGCGCGCAGCTCGGCGAGGAGTTCGGCGGCGCCCTCGGCCGCCGGGCCGCGCCGGCTGGTCAGCAGCAGGTGCCGGGCGCCGTGGGCGGCGACCAGGTGGCGGGCGGTCAGCTCGCCCAGGCCGCCGATCGCGCCGGTGACCAGGACGGTCCCGGAGACGTCCAGCGGGACCTGCGCACCAGCACCCGCCTTCCCGGTGGCGGTCGGCGCCTTGGCCAGGCGCGGGGCGAGCAGGGCGCCCCGCCGGACGGCCAGCTGCGGCTCGGTGTCCACCGGCAGTGCGGCCAGCGGCAGTTCACCGCCGTCGTGGTCGACCAGGACCAGCCGGTCCGGGTTCTCCGACTGCGCGGAGCGGACCAGGCCCCACACGGCGGCCAGGACCGGATCGGGCGCACCCTCCCCGGTGGCGACCGCGCCGCGGGTCAGCACGGCCAGCCGGGCCTCGGCGAACCGCGGGTCCACCAGCCACTCCTGGACGAGGCGCAGCACCCGTACGGTCGTCGCGCCGACCGCGGCGGCCAGCTCGTCCGTCGCCTCGGACCCCTGGTGCGGGGCGAGTTCCACCGCGACCACGTCGGGCACGGCCGCGCCGGCGTCCACCGCTGAGCCCAGCTCGGCCAGGGCGGCCAGGCAGTCCGTGCTGCCGGCGCCGTCCGTGCGGTCGGTGCCGTCCGTGCGGTCGGCGCGGTCGGCGCTGTCGGTGCGGTCGGTGCCGAGGAGCGTCCAGGAGCGGGCGGCCGGGTCGCCGGCCGGCACCGGCAGCCACTCGATCCGCAGCAGCGACTCGCGCACGGCCCGGTCGGCGGTGCGCAGCCGCTCGGCGGAGACGGGCCGCAGCAGCAGCGAGTCCACCGAGGCGACGGGCGCGCCGCCGAGGTCCGCGACGGTCAGCGACAGGGTCTCCGGAGCCGTCCGGGCCAGCCGGACGCGCAGCGCGGTCGCGCCGCTCGCGTGCAGCCGGATCCCGCCCCAGGAGAAGGCGAGCCTGCCCTGCTCGGCGTCCGGCACCAGGCCCATCGCGTGCAGGGCGGCGTCCAGCAGCGCCGGGTGCAGCCCGTAGCGGGCGGCCGCGGCCTGCTCGGTGGCGGGCAGGGCGACCTCGGCGTAGACCTGGTCGCCGTGCTGCCAGGCGGCTCGCAGGCCCTGGAAGGCCGGGCCGTAGTCCACCCCGGCGTCGGCGAGCCGCTGGTAGGCGTCGGTGACGTCCAGCGGGGTCGCGCCGGCCGGCGGCCAGGCGGTGAGGTCCGCGGCGGACTCGTCGGCTGCCGTGTCGGCCGCCGCGTCGGTGGTCGCGTCGGTGGCCGCGGAGAGCGTGCCCGAGGCGTGCCGGGTCCACGGCTCGTCCTCGGCGGCGTCGGCCGGGCGGGAGTCGATCCGCAGCGGACGGAGGCCGTCCTGCTCCGCGCCGACCAGGACCTGGAGCCGGACCCCGCCGCGCTCGGGCAGGACCAGCGGGGCTTCCAGGGTGAGTTCGTCGAGGCGGCCGTAGCCGACCTCGTCGCCGGCCCGGACGGCCAGCTCCAGGAACGCCGTTCCGGGCAGCAGGGTCGCGCCCATCACGGTGTGGTCGGCCAGCCACGGCGTGCTGTGCCGGGAGAGCAGCCCGGTCAGCAGGTGGCCGTGGCCGTCCGCGAGCGGCACGGCCGCGCCGAGCAGGGGGTGCTCGGGGGCGGTGAGGCCCGCCGTGGTGACGGCGGCCGCACCGGCCACGGTGTCCAGCCAGTAGCGGTTGCGCTGGAAGGGGTAGGTGGGGAGGTCGGTGCGGTGGCCGGCGGTGAGGAGCGGGGTGAAGTCGGCGGGGGCGCCGTGGACGTGGGCTTCGGCGAGGGAGGTGAGGAAGCGGCGGGTGCCGCCGTGGTCGCGGCGCAGGGTGCCGAGGGTGTGGGCGGTGGTGTGGTGGAGGGTGTCCTGGATGGCGCCGGTGAGGACGGGGTGGGGGCTGACCTCGATGAAGAGGTCGTGGCCCTGTTCGGCCAACTGGCGGGTGGCGTCGGCGAGTCGGACGGTCTGGCGGAGGTTGCGGTACCAGTAGGCGGCGTCCATCGTCGTGGTGTCCAGCCAGCGGCTGTCGACGGTGGACCAGAACGGGATGTCGGCGCCGTGCGGGGTGACGGGGGCGAGCAGGTCGAGCAACTCGGTCTGCAGGGCCTCGACATGGGCCGAGTGCGAGGCGTAGTCCACGGTGACCCGGCGGGCACGGATGCCGTCCGCCGTGAAGCGCTCGACGAGTTCGTCGAGGGCGTCGGCGTCTCCGGCGACGACCGCCGAGGAGGGGCCGTTGACGGCGGCGACGGAGATCCGGTTCTGCCAGGGGGTGAGGTCGATGTCCTCGGCCGGGAGGGCGACGGAGACCATGCCGCCGTTTCCGGCGATGGCGGTGATGGCCTGGGAGCGCAGGGCGACGACCCGGGCGCCGTCCCGGAGGGTGAGGGCGCCGGCGACGGTGGCGGCGGCGATCTCGCCCTGGGAGTGGCCGATGACGGCGTCGGGCTGGACGCCGTGGGCCTGCCAGAGCGCGGCGAGGGAGACCATGACGGCCCAGAGGGCGGGCTGGACGACGTCGACCCGGTCGTAGCCGGGGGCGCCCTCGGCGCCGCGCAGGACGTCGATCAGGTTCCAGTCGGTGAACTCGGCGAGGGCGTCGGCGCATTCGGTGATCCGCGCGGCGAACACCGGCTCGGTGTCGAGGAGTTCGACGGCCATCCCGACCCACTGTGAGCCCTGGCCGGGGAACACGAACACCGTGCGTCCGGTGGTGGAGGCGGTGCCCTCGACCACGGCGGCGCTCTCGGTGCCCTCGGAGAGCGCCCGGAGGCCTTCGGTCAGCTCGGTGCGGTCCGAACCGAGCACCACCGCACGGTGGTTGAACAGCGAGCGGGTCGTCGCGAGCGAGTGGGCGAGGTCGATCGGGGCGGCCTCGGACTCCTGGAGCAGCGCGGCCTGGGCGCGCAGGGCGTCCGCCGACTTCGCGGACAGCAGCAGCGGCAGCACGCCGTGCGCGGCGGGCTCGCCGGCCGGGGCCTCCGGGGAGGGCTGTTCGAGGATGACGTGGGCGTTGGTGCCGCTGACGCCGAAGGAGGAGACGCCGGCCCGGCGCGGACGGCCGGTCTCCGGCCACTCCCGCTCCTCGGTCAGCAGCTCCACCGCGCCCGCCGACCAGTCGACGTGCGGCGTCGGCTCGTCCACGTGCAGGGTCCGGGGCAGCACCCCGTGCCGCATCGCCAGCACCATCTTGATGATGCCCGCCGCGCCCGCCGCGCTCTGGGTGTGGCCGAGGTTGGACTTCACCGAGCCGAGCTGGAGCGGCAGTTCGCGGTCCTGGCCGTAGGCGGCGAGGAGGGCGTTGGCCTCGATCGGGTCGCCGAGCCGGGTGCCGGTGCCGTGCGCCTCCACGGCGTCCACGTCGGCGGCGGTGAGACCGGCGGTGGCCAGAGCCTGGCGGATGACGCGTTCCTGGGCGGGGCCGTTGGGGGCGGTGAGCCCGTTGGAGGCGCCGTCCTGGTTGATCGCGGTGGCCCGGACGACCGCCAGCACCGGGTGCCCGTTGCGGCGGGCGTCCGACAGTCGCTCGACCAGCAGCACGCCCACGCCCTCGGCCATGCCGAAGCCGTCGGCGGCCGCCGCGAAGGCCTTGCAGCGCCCGTCCTCGGCGAGGCCGCGCTGGCGGCTGAACGCCACCAGCCCCTCGGGGGTGGCCATCACGGCGGCACCGGCCGCGAGCGCCATCGAGCACTCGCCGGCGCGCAGCGCCTGGACGGCGAGGTGGAGCGCCACCAGGGAGGAGGAGCAGGCGGTGTCGATGGTCACGGCCGGCCCTTCCAGGCCGAGCGCGTAGGAGATCCGGCCGGAGACCACGCTGGCCGCGTTGCCGGTGACCAGGTAGCCCTCGTTGCCGGGCGGGGCGGCGGCCAGCAGGGTGCCGTAGTCCTGGCCGTGGGTGCCGACGAACACGCCGACCTGCCCGCCCCGGACGGACACCGGGTCGACGCCGGCCCGCTCGAAGGCCTCCCAGGAGGTCTCCAGCAGCAGCCGCTGCTGCGGGTCCATGGCGTGCGCCTCGCGCGGGCTGATCCCGAAGAACGCCGCGTCGAACTCGGCGACGTCGTACAGGAATCCGCCCTCGCGGGTGTACGAGGTGCCGACCCGGTCGGGGTCGGGGTCGTAGAGCCCGTCGAGGTCCCAGCCGCGGTCGGTCGGCAGGGCGCCGACCGCGTCGCGCCCGGCGAGGACCAGCTCCCACAGGTCCTCCGGGGTGCGCACCCCGCCCGGGAAGCGGCAGCCCATGCCGACGATCGCGATCGGGTCGTCGTCCCGGGCCGCCGCGGTGGTGGCAGCGGCCGGTGCGGCGGCGGGGAGCCGGTCGCCGAGCACCTGCTCGCGCAGGTGGCCGGCCAGGGCCTTCGGGGTCGGGTAGTTGAAGATCAGCGTGGCGGGCAGGCGCAGGCCCGTCGAGCCGTGCAGGCGGTTGCGGAGCTCGACCGCGGTGAGGGAGTCGAAGCCCAGCTCCTTGAAGGTCCGTTCGGGGTCCACCGCCGTGCCGGCCGGGTACCCGAGCACCGTGCCGGCGGTGGCGCGGACGAGGTCCAGCAGCTCCCGGTCGCACTCGGGCCCGGTCAGCCCGGCCAGCCGCTGGGCGAGGGCCGAGCCGCCGGCCCGGTCGGTCGGCCGCCGACGGCCCGAGCGGGTGCGGACCAGGCCGCGCAGCAGCGGGTGGACGGTGTCGGACTGGGCGCGCACGGCGGCCAGGTCGAGCCGGATCGGCATCAGCGCCGGTTCACCGGCCGCGCGGGCGGCGTCCAGCAGGGCGAGCCCCTCCTCGGCGGAGAGCGCCGCGGTGCCGACGCCGGCCATCCGGCGCAGGTCGGTGCCGGTGAGCCGGCCGCCCATGCCGTTGCGCTCCGCCCACAGGCCCCAGGCCAGCGAGACGGCCGGGCGGCCCTCGGCTCGCAGGTGCCGGGCGTAGGCGTCGAGGAAGGCGTTGGCGGCGGCGTAGTTGGCCTGCCCGCCGGCGCCGAACACGGCGGCGGCGGAGGAGTAGAGCACGAAGGCGGCCAGGTCCGCGTCGCGGGTGAGCTCGGCCAGGTTGAGCGCGCCGGAGAGCTTGGGCGCGAGCACCCGGTCGAACTGCCCGTCGGTGAGCGTCTCGATCACGCCGTCGTCGACGATCCCGGCGGTGTGCACCACGGCGGTGAGCGGGTGCTCGGCGGGGATGCCGGCCAGCAGCTCGGCGAGGGCGGAGCGGTCGGCGACGTCGCAGGCGGCCAGGGTGACCTCGGCGCCCGTCGCGCGCAGCTCGGCGAGGAGTTCGGCGGCGCCCTCGGCGGCCTCGCCGCGGCGGCTGGTCAGCAGCAGGTGCCGGACGCCGTGGGCGGCGACCAGGTGGCGGGCGGCGAGCACGCCGAGGCCGCCGGTGGCCCCGGTGACCAGGGCCGTCCCGTTCGGGTCGAGCGCCGGGGCGCCCTGCTCGGCGGGCCGGACCCGGGTGAGCCGCGCGGCCCGTACCGAGCCGTCGTGCAGCAGCAGTTGCGGCTCGTCGCCGGCCAGGGCGGCGGGCAGGGCGCGGTAGGAGGCGTCCTGCCCGTCCAGGTCGACCAGGACGATCCGGTCCGGGTGCTCGGACTGCGCCGAGCGGACCAGGCCCCAGAGCGGGGCGGTCACCAGGTCCGGCAGGCCGTCGCCCGGGCCGTCCCCGGCCACCGCGCCCCGGGTCAGCACGACCAGGCGGCTCTCGGCGAAGCGCTCCTCGGCGAGCCACTGCTGGAGCAGGCCCAGCAGCGCGTGGGTGGCCGCCCGCACGGCGGGGACCAACTCCGGTGCGGCGCCCGGTGCGAGGGGCAGCAGGACGGTGTCGGGGGCGGCGCCGTCGGCGGCGGCGAGGGCGGCCAGGTCGGGGTACGCGTCCACCGTGCTGCCCGCCGCGGTGAGCCCGGCGGCCAGGCCGAGGGCGTCCTCGCCGACCAGGGCGTAGCGGCCGGTGACCGGGGCGGCCCCGGGCAGGTCCGTCCAGTCGACGCGGAACAGCGAGTCGCCGTCGGGCCCGGCGTGGACCGCGCGCAGCTGGTCGGAGGAGACCGGCCGGACGGCCAGGCCCTCCACCGAGACCACCGGCACGCCGTGCTCGTCGGAGGCCTCCAGGGCGACCGAGTCCAGACCGGCCGGGGAGAGCCGGACCCGCAGGGCGGTCGCGCCGGCGGCGTGCAGCGAGACCCCGCTCCAGGCGAACGCCAGATGGCCCTCGGCGGACTCCTCGCGGTGCCGGACGGCGCCGAGGTCCATGGCGTGCAGGGCGGCGTCCAGCAGCGCGGGGTGCAGCCCGTAGCGGGCCGACCGGTCGGCGACCTCCTCGCTCAGCACGACCTCGCTGAACACCTCCTCGCCGCGCCGCCAGGCCGCGCGGACCCCCTGGAACGCCGGTCCGTACCCGGCGGGCAGCCGCTCGTACAGGTCCTCGACCGGCAGCGGTTCGGCGCCGGCCGGCGGCCACTGGGTGAGGTCCGCGGGGGCGGCGGGAGCGGCGGGGGAGAGGGTGCCCGCGGCGTGCCGGGTCCACGGCCGGGAGGCCGCGGCGTCCTGCGGCCGCGAGTGCAGGCCGACCGGCCGGGCGCCGGTGGCGTCGGCCTCGCCGACCACCACCTGGACCTGGACGGCGCCCTGCTCGGGCAGCACCAGCGGGGCTTCCAGGGTGAGTTCGTCGAGGCGGCCGCAGCCGACCTCGTCGCCGGCCCGGACGGCCAGGTCCACCATGGCGGTCCCGGGCAGCAGGGTGGTGCCCATGACGGTGTGGTCGGCCAGCCACGGGTGGGTGGTGCGCGAGATCAGGCCGGTCAGCAGGTGGCCGTGCCCGTCGGCGAGCGGGACGGCCGCGCCGAGCATCGGGTGGTCGGCCGCGGCCAGACCGACGGCGGTCACGTCCGAGGCGCCGGGGGCCGCCTCCAGCCAGTAGCGGTTGCGCTGGAAGGGGTAGGTGGGGAGGTCGGCGCGGTGGCCGTCGGTGAGGAGCGGGGTGAAGTCGGCGGGGGCGCCGTGGACGTGGGCTTCGGCGAGGGAGGTGAGGAAGCGGCGGGTGCCGCCGTGGTCGCGGCGCAGGGTGCCGAGGGTGTGGGCGGTGGTGTGGTGGAGGGTGTCCTGGATGGCGCCGGTGAGGACGGGGTGGGGGCTGACCTCGATGAAGAGGTCGTGGCCCTGGTCGGCCAACTGGCGGGTGGCGTCGGCGAGTCGGACGGTCTGGCGGAGGTTGCGGTACCAGTAGGCGGCGTCCATCGTCGTGGTGTCCAGCCAGCGGCTGTCGACGGTGGACCAGAACGGGATGTCGGCGCCGCGCGGGGTGACGGGGGCGAGCAGGTCGAGCAACTCGGCTTGCAGGGCCTCGACATGGGCCGAGTGCGAGGCGTAGTCGACGTTGATCCGGCGGGCCTGGGTGCCGTCGTCGGCGCACCGCCGCAGCAGCTCGTCCAGGGCGTCGGCGTCCCCGGCGACGACGGCGGAGGAGGGGCCGTTGACGGCCGCGACGGAGACGCGGTCGGCCCACGGCGCGATGGTGGCGAGCGCGTCCTCGGCGGACTGGGAGAGCGACACCATGCCGCCGTTTCCGGCGATGGCGGTGATGGCCTGGGAGCGCAGGGCGACGACGCGTGCGCCGTCCTGGAGGGAGAGCGCGCCGGCGACGGTGGCGGCGGCGATCTCGCCCTGGGAGTGGCCGATGACGGCGTCGGGCTGGACGCCGTGGGCCTGCCAGAGGGCGGCGAGGGAGACCATGACGGCCCAGAGGGCGGGCTGGACGACGTCGACCCGGTCGTAGCCGGGGGCGCCCTCGGCGCCGCGCAGGACGTCGATCAGGTTCCAGTCGGTGAACTCGGCCAGGGCGTCGGCGCATTCGGTGATCCGCTCGGCGAACACCGGCTCGGTGTCGAGGAGTTCGACGGCCATCCCGACCCACTGCGAACCCTGCCCGGGGAACACGAAGACGGTCCCGCCGGTGGCGTCCGCCGTACCGGTCAGCACGGTGGCGCTCTCGGTGCCCTCGGCGAGCGCCCGGAGGCCTTCGGTCAGCTCGGTGCGGTCCGAACCCAGCACCACCGCACGGTGGTTGAACAGTGAGCGGGTCGTCGCCAGCGAGTGGGCGAGGTCAAGCGGGGCGGCCTCGGAGTCCTGGAGCAGCGCGGCCTGGGCGCGCAGGGCGTCCGCCGACTTCGCGGACAGCAGCAGCGGCAGCACGCCGTGCGCGGCGGGCTCGCCCGCCGGGACTTCTTCCGCGTCCGGCTGTTCGATGATGACGTGGGCGTTGGTGCCGCTGACGCCGAAGGAGGAGACGCCGGCCCGGCGGGGACGGCCGGTCTCCGGCCACTCCCGGTCCTCGGTCAGCAGCTCCACCGCGCCCGCCGTCCAGTCCACGTGCGGCGTCGGCGCGTCCACGTGCAGGGTCCGCGGCAGCACCCCGTGCCGCATCGCCAGCACCATCTTGATGATGCCGCCGACCCCGGCGGCCGCCTGGGCGTGCCCGATGTTCGACTTCAACGAGCCGAGCAGCAGCGGAAGTTCACGGTCCTGGCCGTAGGTGGCGAGGAGGGCGTTGGCCTCGATCGGGTCGCCCAGCCGGGTGCCGGTGCCGTGCGCCTCCACCGCGTCGACCTCGGCCGGGGCCAGGCCCGCGGCGGCCAGCGCCTCGCGGATCACCCGCTCCTGCGCCGGGCCGCTCGGGGCGGTCAGCCCGTTGGACGCGCCGTCCTGGTTCACGGCCGTGCCGCGGACCAGGGCCAGCACCGGGTGCCCGTTGCGGCGGGCGTCCGACAGCCGCTCGACCAGCAGCACACCCGCACCCTCGGCCCAGCCGGTGCCGTCGGCGGAGGCGGCGAAGGACTTGCAGCGCCCGTCCTCGGCGAGGCCGCGCTGCCGGCTGAACTCGACGAACACCTCGGGCGTCGCCATCAGCGCCACGCCGCCCGCCAGGGCCAGGTCGCACTCCCCGCGCCGCAGGGCCGCGACCGCCAGGTGCAGGGCCACCAGGGAGGAGGAGCAGGCGGTGTCCACGGTGATCGCCGGGCCCTCGAAGCCGAAGGTGTACGACACCCGGCCGGAGGCGACGCTGCCCGCAGTGCCGGTGCCGAGGTACCCCTCCACCTCCTCGGGCACCCGGGGCAGCCGGCTGGCGTAGTCGTGGAACATCACTCCGGTGAACACGCCGGTCCGGCTGCCGCGCAGGGCCTCCGGGTCGATCCCGGCCCGTTCCATGGCCTCCCAGGAGGTCTCCAGCAGCAGCCGCTGCTGCGGGTCCATGGCGAGGGCCTCGCGCGGGCTGATGCCGAAGAAGTCCGGGTCGAAGTCGGCGCTGTCGTAGAGGAATCCGCCCTCCCGGACCGAGGAGCTGCCGACCGAGCCGGGGGCGCCGCCGAACAGGGCGTCGGTGTCCCAGCCACGGTCCGTCGGGAACTCCGAGACGGCGTCCCGGCCCTCGGCGACCAGCTGCCACAGGGCCTCGGGGGTGATCGCCCCGCCCGGGTAGCGGCAGCTCATCGCGACGATCGCGATCGGGTCCTCGTCCGCCGCCACCGCCGGACGGGCGGGGGCGGCCGGGGCCGGTGCCTCGTCGAGGAGTTCGGCGAGCAGGAAGCCGGCCAGCCGGGCCGGGGTGGGGTGGTCGAAGACCACGGTCGCCGGGAGGCGCAGGCCGAGCGCGGTCCGCAGCCGGTTGCGCAGCCGGACGGCCGAGGCGGAGTCCACCCCGAGGTCCTTGAAGGCCCGCTCGGGCGCGATCGTCCGCGGCAGGCCCCGGCCGAGCACGCCGGCCGCCTCGGCCCGCACCAGGCCGAGCAGCGTCTGCCGGGCCTCCGCCCGGGGCAGCGCGCGCAGCCGGGCGGCGAACACGGTGTCCGCCGCGCCGTCGGCGGCGGCCGGGTCGCGGAAGAGGACGCCGGTGGTGTCCCGGGTGGCGACCACGGGGGTGTCGGCGCCGCCCAGCGCGGAGTCCAGCAGCGCGCCCAGCTCGGCGTCGGACACGGCGCCCGGGTCGGTGGTGTCCCAGGCCAGCGACACGGTGTGCCGGCCGGTGGCGCGGCGGTGCTGGGCCAGCGCGTCCAGGAACGCGGCGCAGCCGCCGTGGTCGCCGTCGTCCGCGCCCCGCAGGGCACCGGTGGAGGAGACCAGCAGGAAGGCCGTCAGGTCGAGCCCGGCGGTGAGCTCGTGCAGGGCCACCGCGCCGTCGACGCCGGTCCGCACCCAGCGGTCGGCCTGCCCGCCGGCGGCCAGCCCGGGGGAGCCGGCCGCGTGCACCACCGCGGTGAGCGGGTGCTCGGCCGGGACGCCCGCGAGCAGCTCGGCGACGGACGCGCGGTCGGCGGCGTCGCAGGCGGCCAGGGTGACCTCCGCGCCGGACTCGCTCAACTCCACGGCCAGCGCGGCCGAGTCGGGGGTGGTGGAGGCCAGCACCAGGTGCCGGACGCCGTGCTCGGCGACCAGCCGCCGGGCGATCGCGGCCGCGGCCGTCCCGCCGGCGCCGGTGACCAGCACGGTGCCGTCGAGGCGGCGGCCGGACGCGGCGGCGGTGACCGGCACCAGGCGGGGCGCCCGCAGCACCCCGCCGCGGACGGCGAACTGCGGCTCGCCGGTGGCCAGGGCGGCCGGCAGGGCGGCCACGGAGGCGGCCTCGCCGTCCAGGTCGGCCACGGTGAAGCGGCCGGGGTGCGCGGTCTGCGCGGCGCGCAGCAGCCCCCAGAGCGGAGCCTGCGCCAGCCCCGGGACCTCCTCGCCCGGGTGCACGGCCAGCGCGCCCCGGGTCAGCACCACCAGGCGGGTCTCCCGCAGCCGGTCGTCGGCGAGCCAGCGGGTCAGCAGCTCGGCGGCCTCGCGGGCGGTCCGCCGGGCCGCGTCCGCGACCGGCTCCGCGCCGGCGGCGGGCCAGGGCAGGTAGACGACCTCGGGCGCACCGGCCGCGGTGAGCTCCGCCAGGTCGGCGTAGCGGTCGACCGCCAGGCCGTCCGGTCCGTCCAGTCCGTCCGGTCCGTTCAGCCGGGCGGCTCCGTCCGACGGGCTCCCCAGCAGCGCGGCGCGCAGCGGCTCCACGGGCCCGGCGGGCAGCGGCACCCAGTCCATCCGGTACAGCGACTCCTGCCGGACGCCCCGGGCGCCGAGCAGGGTGCCGGGCTGGTCGAACAGCCGGTGCCGGGTGACCTTGCCCGAGGCGGTGCGCGGCACGGCGGCGATCGCCCGGACCTCCTGCGGCACCTTGAACCAGGACAGCTGCTCGGCGCAGGCGGCGAAGACCAGCTCGGCGTCGACGCCCTCCGGCGCGGTGACCACGAACGCGACCGGCACCTCGCCGAGCACCTCGTCCGGCCGGCCCGCCACGGCGACGTCCAGCACACCGGGCACCGTGCGGACGACGTCCTCGATCTCGCCCGGGTGGATGTTCTCCCCGCCCCGGATGATCAGCTCCTTGCGCCGCCCGCTGATCGTCAGCTGGCCGCCGGCCGCCCGGACCGCCAGGTCGCCGGTCCGGTACCAACCGTCCCGCAGCGCCTCGGCGGTGGCCTCCGGCCGGTTGTGGTAGCCCTGCATCAGGCTCGGCCCGCGCACCCACACCTCGCCCTCCGTCCCGGGGTCGGTGTCGATCCCGGTCTCCGGGTCGACCACCCGCACCTCCAGGCCGGGGACCGGCAGGCCGCACGAACCGGAGACCCGCTCGGCGCCCGGCGCCTCGGTCGCGATCGCGCCGCAGGTCTCGGTGGAGCCGTAGCTGTTGAGCAGCGGGATGCCGAACGCGTCCTCGAAGTCCCGGGCCAGCGAGGCCGAGGTGACCGCGCCGGTCGACAGGCAGACCCGCAGCCGCGGCATGTCCAGCCGGCCGGCGTCGGCCTCCCGCAGCAGGTGGTGGTAGAGGGCGGGCACCCCGGCGAGGAAGGTGTACGCGTCGCCGCGCAGCTCGGCCAGCACCTCGTCCGCGGAGAAGCCCGGCATGATGTGCGCGGTCGCGCCGGTCGCGGTGACGCCGACCACGCAGACGATGTGCGCCAGGCTGTGGAACAGCGGCAGCGGCCAGAGCACCAGGTCGTCGCGGGAGAGCCCGAGCAGCGGCGCGTAGCAGGACGCCACCGACCACAGGCAGCTGCGCTGGGTCGACAGCACGCCCTTGGGAGCGCCGGTGGAGCCCGAGGTGTAGAGCATGAAGGCGGTCTCGTCCAGGCCGAGGTCGTCGCGCGGCGGCACGGGGGGCTCGACGGTGGCCAGCGCCTCGAACGACGGCAGGTCCCGCGCCGCCTGCGGCCCCTGCGGCCTCTGCGGCGCCTGCGCCGTCGGACCGGAGACGACCACCAGCAGCCCGGGCCGGTCGGCCCGCAGCCGCAGCACCTGGTCCAGGTGGCGGGTGTCGGTGACGACCACGGCGGCGCCGCTGTCGTCCAGGATGTGGGCCAGCTCCTCGTCGCTGGAGTGCGGGTTGACCGGGACGGCGACACCGGCGGCCCGGACGGCGGCCAGGTAGGCCTCCACCACCTCGACGCCGGCGTCCAGGTGGATCGCCACCCGCCCGCCGCGGCCCAGGCCCAGGGCCGCCAGGTGGCCGGCCAGCCGTCCGGTCCGGAGCTCCAGCTCGGCGTAGCCCACGGACCGGCGGCCGTCCCGGAAGGCCGGCTTGTCGCGCAGCGACGCGGCCTGGGAGCGCAGCAGTTCGGGCAGCGGCCTGATCAGCTCGGTACGCGGCATGTCAACGGCTCCTTGGGCACGCGGAAACAGCACGGGAGGCTGGGGGCTCCCGGAGAACAGAGAGGGGTGACGCATCATTCGGTATCCCGTGGCAGTCTCGTCCAGCCGTCCGCGGGGGCCGCACCCCTACGGTTCCCCTACGGGCCCTTGTCCCGGCCGGCTCCGCCGCGGGAGAAGGGGGGTGGTGGTGAGGGGTTGTCCGGCCGTCCGGCCTGCACCAGGCTCGGAGTGGGGAGGACCCGCCGGCGGGGCGAGGACCCCGTCCAGAAGGGACCACCGGAACACCATGACGCTCACCGACGGCGCGGCCGACAGCTGGATCCGCCGCTTCCACCCGGCCCCGGACGCCCGCGTCCGCCTGGTCTGCCTGCCCCACGCGGGAGGGTCGGCGAGCTACTGGTACCCGATGTCCGCCGCCACGGCGGCCGGGATCGAGGTCCTCGCGGTCCAGTACCCGGGGCGGCAGGACCGGCGCCACGAACCCTGCGTCGAGACCGTCGAGGCGCTGGCCGAGCAGGTCACCGAGGCGCTGCTGCCCCACCGCGACCTGCCGCTCGCCCTGTTCGGCCACAGCATGGGCGCGGTCGTCGGCTTCGAGGTCGCCCGGCGCCTGGAGGACCTCGGCACCCCGCCGGTCGCCCTGTTCGCCTCCGGCCGCCGCGCACCCTCCCGGCACCGGGACGAGGACGTCCACCTCCGGGGCGTCGACGGCATCGTCGCGGAACTCCGCAAGCTGGACGGCACCGACCCGCGGGCCCTGCAGGACCCGGAGCTGCTGCGGATGATCCTCCCCGCGGTCCGCGCCGACTACAAGGCCGTCGAGACCTACCGCTACCGGCCGGGGCCGCCGCTCTCCTGCCCGGTCGACGCCCTGGTCGGCGACAGCGACGAGAAGGCGACCGTCGACGAGGCCGGGTCCTGGCGCGACCACACCACCGGCGGCTCCGCCCTGCACGTCTTCCCCGGCGGCCACTTCTACCTGGCCCACCACCAGGGCGAGATCGTCCGCATCGTCACCGACCGCCTGCTGCCGCCGGTCTCCTGAACCCGGCGGGCCGCGGCGCGGCCGGCCCCGGCCGGGCTGCGCCGCCGACCGGCCTCCGCTCGCGGCCTGACCGGTCGGTCAATACGCGCTGGTGGGACGG
>NZ_JBSFJC010000072.1:0-45030 GCF_053597855.1 Kitasatospora sp. NPDC001225 | reverse complement strand
ACCACGGCCCACCGGCGGCGGGCGGTGGGGGCCCACCCCCCCCCCCCGCCCGCCCCCTTCCCACCACACCCGAAGGGAAGCGCAGCCATGTCCGTAACCGGATTCCCGTCACCCGTCGCCGAATCGGCCGCCGGGAGGCTGGTCGCCGAGAACCTGGCGGCCGGCTCCTGGAACGACGCGGCGGTCAAGTTCGGCAACACCTTCGGCGCCGTCGCGGGCTTCCTGGGCATCCTGCTGGTGGTCTTCCTGGCCGCCGGTCGGGCCCGGGGCCGCCTGGCCCGACCGCTGGCGGTCGCGGTGTTCCTCGGCCCGGCGGTGCTGCTGCTGGCCGTCGGCCTGGTCGTGCCGCTGGTCCGCACGGTCTACCTCAGCCTCCAGAACGACGACGGCACCCGGTTCGTCGGCGGTGAGAACTTCGGCTGGGCCCTCACCTCCGACTCGGTGCAGAAGGTGCTGGTCAACACGCTGCTCTGGCTGGTGGTCGCGCCGCTCGTGGCGACCGGGCTGGGGCTGGTGCTGGCGCTGCTGGTCGACCGGATGCGCGGCCAGTCGGTGTACAAGTCGCTGATCTTCATGCCGATGGCGATCTCGCTGGTCGGCGCGTCGATCATCTTCAAGTTCGTCTACGAGTCGCGCGGGCCGGGCCAGCCGCAGATCGGCCTGCTCAGCCAACTCGCCGTCGCCGTGGGCTGGGACGATCCGCCGAACTGGCTGCTCTCGCAGCCGCTGAACACCTTCCTGCTGATGGCGGTGATGGTCTGGGTGCAGACCGGCTTCGCGATGGTGGTGCTGTCGGCGGCGATCAAGGCGATCCCGGACGAGGTGGTGGAGGCGGCCCGGCTGGACGGCGCGAGCGGGGTGCGGCTGTTCTGGTACGTCACCGTGCCGATGATCCGCACCACGGTGATGGTCGTGCTGACCACCGTCATGATCATCACTCTGAAGGCCTTCGACATCGTCCGCACCATGACCGGCGGCAACTTCGGCACCCAGGTGCTGGCCAACGAGATGTACTCGCAGTCCTTCGTGCAGTTCAACTCCGGCCGGGGCAGTGCCCTCGCGGTGCTCCTCTTCCTCGCGGTGCTGCCGCTGGTGGCCTACAACATCGTGCAGCTGCGGAAGGAGCGTGAGGTCCGGTGACCGGGACGGGCGGCCGGGAGCAGCCGGCGGAGTCGGTGCGGTCGGTGAAGGCGGCGCGGTCGGTGCCGCCGGTGCGGAAGGCCTTCAGCAGTCCGCTGGCCTCGGTGTTCGTGATCGCGATGACGGTCCTCTGGACGATCCCGACGCTGGGCCTGCTGGTGACTTCTCTGCGCCCCAAGCAGGACGTGACGGCCAGCGGGTGGTGGAATGCCCTCCTCCATCCGGACCTCGGCCTCGGCAACTACCACTCGGTGCTGTTCGAGGGCGGGTCCGGCGCCTCCACCGGCCTGATGCCCTTCCTGGTCAACTCGCTGGCGATCAGCGTCCCGGCGACGGTCTTCCCGCTGGCACTGGCGGCGATGGCGGCGTACGCGCTGGCCTGGGTGCGGTTCCGGGGGAGCGACGCGGTCTTCTTCACGGTGTTCGCGCTCCAGGTGGTGCCGCTCCAGATGGCGCTCATCCCGCTGCTCCGGCTGTTCGCCGGCGGTGCGCACCTGGGCTCGCTGACGCTGATCCCGGCGGTGGACCTCAAGGGCAGCTACGCGCCGGTCTGGCTGGCGCACACCATGTTCGCGCTGCCGCTGGCGGTGTTCCTGCTGCACAACTTCATCGCCCAGCTGCCGCGCGACCTGATGGAGGCCGCGGTGGTGGACGGCGCCTCGCACTTCAAGATCTTCCGCTCGATCGTGCTGCCGCTGTGCACCCCGGCGCTGGCCTCGTTCGCGATCTTCCAGTTCCTGTGGGTCTGGAACGACCTGCTGGTGGCGCTGACCTTCGCGGGCGGCACACCGGAGGTGGCGCCGATGACGGTGCGGCTGGCGCAGCTGTCCGGCTCCCTCGGCGGGCGCTGGGAGCTGCTCACGGCCGGGGCGTTCCTGTCGATCATCGTTCCGTTGATCGTCTTCTTCAGCCTCCAGCGCTACTTCGTCCGGGGGCTGCTGGCCGGATCGGTGAAGGGGTAGCCAGGGGAGTCCTGTGGTGGTGAGGGCATTCTGAACACGTTCGAAACTGATTTTTGAACTTGTTCAGAATGGTCTACAGTCGGCAGCGGCCGGGCGTTGAGCGCGCCGGTCCGCGGACCGCCCGATGGGTGCCGTCCGCATGCCTGCCGACCACTGAGGGGGACTCATGCCAGGCCCGTCCACGCCTGCCCCGTCCGATTCGCCCGGTCCGACCGAGTCGGCCGACTCGACCTCGCCGGGGTCGACTGAGTCGCTCGATCCGACTGGGTCACCTGACTCGACTGGGTCGCCCGACCTGATCGCGCCGGGGGCGGCTGGGTCGTCCGACTTGACTGAGTCACCCGACCCGACCAGGTCGCCCGATCCAGTCGCGCCGGGTCCGACCGAGTCGTCCAACCCGTACGACGCGTTCGACCCGTACGGTCCGTACCGCCCGACGGGCACCCGCCCGCAGAGCAGGCCGGGTCCGGGCCGGGCGCCCGGCGTGGCCGTGCCCTCGCCCCCCGCGTGGCTGGGCCCCAGCGCCCCCGAGCGCCGGGCGGGGGCCACCCCCAAGATCCTCCTGGCGGCCCTGCTCGCCGGCCTGCTGACGGCCTGGCTGCTCTACGACGGCCTGGGGCCCAACCTGCTGCTGCTCGGCGCCGCCACCGCTGTCGGGGCGGGGATCGCAGCCCGGACGGCCGGGCGCCGGATCCGACCCTGGACGGCGGTGTGGAGCCTGCTCGCCCTCGCCCTGCTCGCCGTCCCGGCCCGGTGGGACGCCGGCTGGCCCGCGGTGCCGGCCGTGGTCGGTGCGCTGGCGCTGGCCTCGCTGGCGCTGCACGGCGGCCGTCGCTGGCCGGGTGTGCTGTTCCCGCTGCCCGGCATCGTGTGGCAGCTGGTGTCCTCGGTGGTCTGGGTCTGGGAGAGCATGGACCGGCGGCCGCTGCCCGGCCGCGACCGGATCGTCCCGGTGCTCAAGGCGCTCGGGGTCGCCGCCGCCCTGCTGACCGTCTTCGGCCTGCTGTTCGCCAGCGCCGACGCCGCCATGGCGGATCTGCTGGGCGGTCTCAGCCCGGATCTCGACCTCGACCAGCTCCCGGGGCGCGGCGCGTTGTTCGTGCTCGGGACGGTGACCGTGCTGGGCTTCGCGCACATGGCCGCCGGCCCGCGCCGCTGGGACCGTACGGTGATCCGGCCGGGCCGGGAGCGGCGGCGGCTGGAGTGGGCGCTTCCGCTGGTCGCGCTGAACCTGATGTTCGGTGTCTTCGCGGTGATCCAGGCCGTGGTGGTGCTCGGTGGCGCGGACGCCGTGCTGAGCAACACGGGGATGAGCCGCTCCGAGTACGCCCGGCAGGGCTTCTGGCAGCTGAGCGTGATCACCGTGCTGACGCTGGTCGTGGTGGCGGTCGCCAACCGTTGGGCGCCGCGCACCACCGTGGCCGACCGCCGGGTGGCGCGGATCCTGCTCGGGCTGCTCTGCCTGCTGGCGCTGGCCGTGGTGGCCTCGGCGCTCGGCCGGATGTGGTTCTACGTGGACGCCTCCGGGCTCACCCGGCTGCGGCTCTGGGTACTGGTGGTCGAGGTCTGGCTGGGCGCCGTCTTCCTGCTGCTGATCGCCGCCGGGCTGACCCGCCGTGCCGGTTGGCTGCCGCGCGTCGTCGTCCTCAGCGGGATGCTCACCGTCGCGGTCTACGGCCTGATGGGCCCGGACGCGATCGTCGCCGAGCAGAACGTCACCCGGTACGAGCAGGCCCTGCGGGACGACCCGCGCGCCGCGGCCATCGACCTGCGCAACGTCCGCGGGCTCTCGGCGGACGCGGTACCCGCCCTGGACCGGCTCCCCGAGCCGCAGCGGAGCTGTGCGCTGCAGCTGATCGGGCAGGGCCTGGGGGCGGAGTCGAAGCCCTGGTACGCGACCAACCTCGCGGCCACCCGGGCCCGGGAGATCCTGGCGGAGCGGCCGCGGGTCGACTCGACGACGGTCGGCCGTACGG
The DNA here is from genome assembly GCF_053597855.1 of Kitasatospora sp. NPDC001225. NCBI lineage: Bacteria > Bacillati > Actinomycetota > Actinomycetes > Kitasatosporales > Streptomycetaceae > Kitasatospora > Kitasatospora sp. NPDC001225. Next base: position 40,952 of record NZ_JBSFJC010000072.1, on the reverse strand, counting down.
CCTGCGATCAGGCGGGGCTGGCGTACGAGGCCTGGTAGGCCGCCCGAGGGTGGAGGCGGGGGCCGCGGACAGCGGTAGGGCCGGCCGGGAGCGTGCTGCTCCCGACCGGCCCTGGGCGTCGTGCGGCGCCGGTCCGTCACCTACGGCGTCGGCGCGCGGTGGCGGTGTCGGCACACGGTGACGGTGACGGTGACGGTGTCAGTGCATCGCGACGGCGGAGGAGCCGCTCGGCAGGTCGCTGGCCTTGGCCTTGATCACGAAGACCGCGACGAGCAGGGCGACCGCCGCGAGCGCGGCGCCCACGATGAAGCCGTGCGAAATGCCCTGGGTGAGCACGGTGTTCGCGGCGTCGGTGCCCTGCGGGAACTCGTGGTGCTGCTGGAGGTAGGCCAGCTGCTCAGGCTTCGCGCTCTCCATGAACTTCGGCAGCTGCACGGCGGCTTCGGCCGTGGCGTAGTGCGCGAAGACCGTGGTCAGGATCGACAGGCCGAGCGAACCGCCGATCTGCTGCATCGAGTTGAGCAGGCCGGAGGCGGCGCCGGTCTCCTCGCCCGGGACGCCCGCGACCGCGAGCAGCATCACCGGGACGAAGATCAGACCCATGCCGAAGCCGAACACCACCGTGGGGCCGAGGACCCCGTCCAGGTAGCCGCTGTCCTTGCTCATCTGGGTCAGCCAGGTGAGGCCTACGGTGACCAGCAGTGCGCCGCCCGCCATGAAGGGCTTCGGGCCGTACTTGGCCTGGAGGTTGGAGGCGATCTGCGCGGCGATGATGATCGCGACGCTGATCGGGAGGAAGGAGACGCCGGCCTTCAGCGGGCTGTAGCCGAGCGGACCCTGCACGAACAGCACGACGTAGAAGAAGATGCCGAACATGGCCGCCGCCAGGCAGAGCATCATCACCAGGCCGCCGGTGCGGTTGCGGTTGGCGAACAGGTGCATCGGGGTGATCGGCTGGTCGGTGCGGCTCTCGACCACGAGGAAGGCGGCGAGCAGGATCGCGCCGGCCGCGAAGGAGCCGAGTGTGATGCCGTCCGACCAGCCGTCCGAGGCGGCCCGGATGAACCCGTAGACCAGGCCGACCAGGCCGAGCGTCGAGGTGAGGGCGCCGGGGAGGTCGAAGCGGCCCGGGTGGCGCTCGGACTCGGCGATGTGGCGCGGCGCGGCGATCGCGATCAGGATCGCGATCGGCACGTTGACGAAGAACACCCAGCGCCAGTTCAGGTACTCGGTGAGCAGACCGCCGGCCAGCAGGCCGATCGCGGCGCCGGAACCCGCCACCGCCGAGAACACGCCGAACGCGCGGTTGCGTTCCGGTCCCTCGTCGAAGTTGGTGGCGATCAGGGCGAAGGCGGTCGGGGAACAGATCGCGCCGCCGATGCCCTGGAGCGCGCGGGCGGCCAGCAGCAGGCTGCTGTCCTGCGCGAAACCACCGAGCAGTGAGGCCAGGCCGAACAGCAGGGTGCCGAAGATGAACACCCTTCGGCGGCCGAGGATGTCACCCGCTCGACCGCCGAGCAGCAGCAGCCCGCCGAAGGTCAGGGTGTAGGCGTTGATGACCCACGACAGGTCGGTGGTCGAGAAGCCCAGGGCGTCCCTGATGTGCGGCAGTGCGATGTTCACGATGGTCGCGTCGAGGACCACCATGAGCTGGGTGGCGGCGATGACGGTCAGGGTGATGCCCTTGCCCCGCCCCTGGTTCGTCCGCGGTGGCGGGTTCTTGCTGAGCGTGTCGGAGATAGCCACGAATGTGCCCCCTGCTGGCTATGTGCTCGGTGGTGCGGGGCCGGCGGAGTCGCCGGTCCGGGCATGGCACTGCGCCCTTGCGCAGGCCGAGAAGGAACGGGATCGTTCACTAAGCGGGACGATATCCTGGCCGTGATTGTGAACGCAAGCGTTCCTTAAGGGTGGTGGCGATGGAGCGGTTGGTGCGACGCCTGGTGGCGGACCGGTCCGGTCGGTCGCCGGGTGGTTCGGCGGGGCCGGCGCCCGGAGAGGCGGCTGTTCGGCCCGAGGTCCTCCGGCCTGAGGCCGTGCGGTCCGGGGCTGTCCGGTCCGGGGCCGTTCGACCGGGGGAGGAGGGCGTCGGGGTGGCGCCAGGGGGGTCGGGCGCCGGGTCGGGCTCGGTGCCGGGTGGCGAACCGGGCTTCTGTCCGGTGCGGGCCGCCCGCCAGGCGCTGACGCGACCGGCGCGGCGCCGGGGGAAGGAACTGGAGAACGCGATCTTCGAGGCCGCCCTCGACCAGCTCACCTCCGGCGGATACGCGCGGCTCACCATGGAAGGGGTCGCCGGCGCGGCGCGGACCGGGAAGGCCGCGCTCTACCGGCGCTGGGCATCCAAGGACGAACTCGTCATCGACGCCCTGGACGCCACTCTTCCACGCCCTTACGACACCCCCGACCTCGGGTCCGCGCGTGACGAACTCCACCGGCTCATCGAGGGGTTCACGCAGGCGATGGCCTCCCGGACGGGCTCCGCGCTCAACGCGCTGATGGGCGAGATCGACCAGGAGCGGGCCGAGGTCTTCAAGGCCTTCATCACCGACCGGGTCATCGAGCCGACCGCGCGGACCATCCTGGAGATCCTGCGTCGCGGTGCCGAGCGCGGCGACGTCCGGCCCGGTGCGGCCACCCCGCTGGTGGCCGACGTCATTCCGGCGGTGCTGCTCTACCAGGTCAAGATCCGCGGGCTGGAGAACATGGGGCCGGGGTTCGCCGGTCGGCTGGTGGACGAGGTGCTGGAGCCGATGATCCGGGCCTGAGGCGGTCGGTGCCGGGCCCGGGCACTGCCGGACCCGGTGCCTCCCCCGGACCCCTCCCTCCCGGGAGGCGGATTCGGCGGTCATGAGCGGGCTTAGGCTGGAGGCTGCCCCCGCTGAACGGATTACGCCATGCCCATCGTCCCCCCGACGCACTCCGTCGAACGCTCGCTCCGCCGGGCCGGCGCCAAGATCGTCGTCGGTCTCGACGAGGTCGGGCGCGGCGCCTGGGCCGGGCCGGTCACCGTGGGCGCGGCCGTCACCGGTCTGCGCAAGGCGCCGGAAGGGCTGACCGACTCCAAGCTGCTCACCGAGCTGCGCCGTCGCGCGCTCGCACCCGTCCTCGCCGACTGGGTCACCGCGTACGCGCTCGGGCAGGCCACCCCGCAGGAGTGCGACGAGCTCGGCATGACGGCGGCGCTGCGGCTGGCCGCCGTCCGCGCGCTGGAGGCGCTGCCGGTCGAACCCGACGCGGTGATCCTGGACGGCAAGCACGACTATCTCGGCGGACCCTGGCGGGTGCGCACGGTGATCAAGGGCGACCAGTCCTGCATCTGCGTCTCCGCCGCCTCGGTGCTCGCCAAGGTCCACCGTGACGGCCTGATGGCCGAACTGGGCGAGGGGTGCCCGGACTACGGCTTCGCCGACAACGCCGGCTACCCGTCCCCGGTGCACCGTGCCGCGCTGGAGGAGTTCGGCCCCACCGAGCACCACCGGCTCTCCTGGGCGTACATGGACGGACTGCCGAAGTGGCGCCATCTCAAGCGCGTTCGGGAGGGTGCGGGCGACGGCCAGGGGTCCGCCGACGAACAGTTGACGCTCGGTTTCTGACGGTCCGTCTGGAATTGCCCCGGGGGGGCGGCAGGAGGCCGGCGCCCAAGGGGTGGGGTGCCCGTGCGCGTCCGACCGGCATTTGATAGATATCCGGGTATGCCTGTCTTCCCCGAGGAGCCGGAGATTCACGAGAGCCTCCCGGGCCCCGGCGTTCCCTTCCTCCGCGAGTCGGACGCACAAGCCCCCGCCACCGCACCCACCACCGTCGTCGCCCCGGCTCCGGTGCCCGGACCCCGTCAGGCGCCCCCGCGCCCGGCCCCGCCGCGCGCCGCCCGTCCGGGCCCGCCGCAACTGGTCCCCAAGCCCGGGCCGGCACCGCGCCGCCCGGCCCCCGCCGAACCGCGGGTGGAGGTCCAGCGGATCGCCGCCACCCCGGCACAGGCGGTTGAGCGCGCCGACGACGCGGTCGACCTGCTGCTGGAGTCCGGCCGCACTCCGGGCGACATCCTGGTGCTGACGGTCGGCGAAGCGCACCCCTGGCAGCAGCACGAGCTGTCCTTCGGCGAGGAGCGCTACTGGGCGCAGCTCGCCGAGGGCGGGGACGTGTTCTACGCGGACGCCGCGCTGACCCGTCCGGTCCGTCGCGAGGTGGTCGTCCTGGTGGTCAACGGCGGACCGTCCGCCCGGGCCGCCGAGGCGTACGCCAGGGCGCTCGACCACGCGACCGCGCTGCTGGTGGTCTGCGGCGACGCCGGCCCGGCCGCGAAGGGCGCGGCCGGAACCACGCCGGGCCGCCCGGGCAAGGCCTGACCACAGCCGTCCACTTCGGGCCCGGCGCCGCTGTACGGTGCCGGGCCCGAGGTCCGTCCCGCGGCCCCCGGTGGCTGACGGCCGGTGCCGACGGCCGTTGTCGAAGGCCGGTGTTGACGGCCCGACGGCCGAGGGCTGCCGCGGACTCAGCGCGTGCCGGTACGGCGGGTCGGTTCGGCCGCCGCGGCCCGCGTCGCGGCCCACGGGGGCTCGGACTGCGGGGAGCGCGCCGTGTCCTCGCCGCGCTTGGCCTGGTCGGCCGCCAGCAGGCGGGTCCGCTGGCCGCGCGGGGCCTCCAGCGCCGAACGCGGCGGCAGTTCCGTCACGGTGTGCACCGGCCCCTCGGCCCAGGAGCCCGAGTGCGGCTTGCGCCCGCCCCGACCGTCCCCGAGGACCTGCCAGCCCGCCGGGGTGAGTCCGATGTACGCCCCGCAGCGCAGTCCGTGCAGTGCGGACGCGTCCCGCAGCGCCCACATCCAGGCGCCGTCCTGCGCCGTCCAGCCGGGTGCGCCGTCGCGGCAGCGCAGCAGTAGGGCCGTCCGGGTCGGCTCGGGCAGTCGCAGGTCGTGCGGGATGATCCGGCGCAGGTTCGCCAGCAGCGCGTTGCGGTGCTGCCATCCGTCGGTGTCGTGCGGCCAGGGGGTGAACGAGGCCGAGGCGGCGAGGTGGTGGAGCGCGTCCAGGACGGCGACCACGACGGTGCCCGGCTGGGGCAGGTGGCGCTGGTGCAGTTCCACGACGAACTCGCGCGGGTCGCGCAGCAACGGGATCCCCGAGGCGGTCCAGGTCTCCAGGTCCAGCACCCGTCTGGGTTCCGGGCTCCCGGAGAAGGGATTCTGACCTCGGCCGATACCGTTGATCACGATCCTCCTTCCTGGCCCGTGGGCAGGCGGGTGCCTGGGTACGCCGAAGGGCGGGTCCAGCGGACCGGATTTCGGGTACCCCCCAATTCTCGGGGCATCGGGGGCGGAGCGGCAACGATGAAATGATGAACGCCATCCGATAGCCCATGGTCTGCCGGATATGTTCCACGGTCGCCCGAACGCCGTGGAGGTGCCGCCAAGCCTTGATCCACAACGCTCGGAGGGCAGGGTGAGCCGTCATCGGCACGGTGGTCACTCCTTTCTCGGGCCGTTCGACCGGTGTGATCGAAATCGCTTCGCTTGATCCTTTCTGTTGGGCCATTCGAGTGAACGAGAGGGCTCCTTCGCCGGTTTTCCGGCGTCGGGTCACCCCTGCACGGCCAGCACCAGCGGCAGCACCGCGCTCGCCCCCGCCCGGCGCAGCAGCCGGGCGGCCACGGTGACCGTCCACCCCGAGTCGACGAGGTCGTCCACCAGCAGCACCGGCCCACCGGCGGCCGCCACCGCCTGCTCGACCTCCGGTGGCAGGACCAGCGCGCCGGCCAGCGAGTGCAGCCGCTGGGCGCTGTTGCTGCGGGCGCCGTGCGGGGGCAGCCCGCCGGCGTACTCGATCCGGCCGAGCAGCGGCAGCCGCCCGATCTCGGCGATCCGCGCGCCCAGGCTGCCGACCAGCCGGGGCCTGGCGGAGGAGGCCATCGTCACCACGCCGACCGGCCGGTCCAGCCGAGCTCCCTCCGTGGTCGCGGGCCCGGCCCAACCGCCCGGACCGCGGGCCCAGTCGGCGAGCACCGCCACCAGGGCGTCCACCGCCTCGCCGGGCACCGGCACGTCCGGCGCCTGCTCGGCGAGCAGGGCGCGCAGCCGATTGCCCCAGCCGATGTCGGACAGTCGGCCGAGCGCACGGCCGGTCTCCGCCTGCTCGCCCGCCGGGATCCGGCCCTTGAGCGGCACCCCGAGCGCGTCCATCCCGGTCGGCCAGAGCCGTCGGGGCTCGAAGCTCACGCCCGGGCGGCCGAGCGCGGCCCGGGCGGCGGCCAGCGCCTCGGCGGAGACGTCCGGGGTGTGCAGCGGCCCCGCGCAGTTGTCGCACCGGCCGCACGGCGCGGCCTCCTCGTCGTCCAGCTGGCGGCGCAGGAACTCCATCCGGCAGCCGGTGCCCGCCGCATAGTCGCGCATCGCCCGCTGCTCCGCCTCCCGGGAGGCGGCGACCTTGGCGTAGCGGGCGGTGTCGTACTCCCAGCTCTGGCCGGTGGCCGTCCAGCCGCCCTTGACCCGGCGGACGGCGCCGTCCACGTCGAGCACCTTGAGCATGGTCTCCAGCCGGGCCCGGCGCAGGTCCACCCGGGGTTCCAGGGCGGCGGTGGAGAGCGGCCGGCCGGCCTCGGTCAGCGCGTCGATGGTGCGGCGCACCTGATCCTCCGGGGGGAAGGCCAGCGAGGCGAAGTAGCGCCAGATCGCCTCGTCCTCGCGCCCGGGCAGCAGCAGCACCTCGGCCCGGTCCACTCCGCGCCCGGCCCGGCCGACCTGCTGGTAGTAGGCGATCGGCGAGCTGGGCGAGCCGAGGTGCACCACGAAGCCGAGGTCGGGCTTGTCGAAGCCCATGCCGAGCGCGGAGGTGGCGACCAGCGCCTTGACCCGGTTCGCCAGCAGGTCGGCCTCGGCGGTGCGGCGCTCGGCGTCCTCGGTGCGGCCGGAGTAGGAGGCCACCGGGAAGCCGCGTTCGCGCAGGAAGGCCGTCACCTCCTCGGCGGCGGCCACCGTCAGGGTGTAGACGATGCCCGAGCCGGGGAGCCGGTCTAGGTGGTCGGCCAGCCAGGCGAGGCGGTGCGCCGGGTCGGGCAGGGAGAGCACGCCCAGGGTGAGGCTCTCCCGGTCGAGCGGCCCGCGCAGCACCAGGGCGTGCTCGTCGGTGGTGCCGGTGCCGAGTTGCTCGGCGACGTCCGCGGTGACCCGGGCGTTGGCGGTGGCGGTGGTGGCCAGCACCGGGACGCCGGGCGGCAGGTCCGCGAGCATGGTGCGCAGCCGGCGGTAGTCGGGGCGGAAGTCGTGCCCCCAGTCCGAGATGCAGTGGGCCTCGTCGACCACGAGCAGGCCGGTGGAGGCGGCGAGCTCGGGCAGCACCTGGTCGCGGAAGTCCGGGTTGTTCAGCCGCTCGGGGCTGACCAGCAGGATGTCGACCTTCCCGTCGGCGACCTCCTCCTGGATCGCGGTCCACTCGTCGGTGTTGGCCGAGTTGATCGTGCGGGCCTGGATGCCGGCCCGGCCGGCCGACTCGACCTGGTTGCGCATCAGGGCGAGCAGCGGCGAGACGATCACCGTCGGCCCGGCGCCGCGGGCCCGGAGCAGGGCGGTGGCGATGAAGTAGACGGCGGACTTCCCCCAGCCGGTGCGCTGGACGACCAGGGCGCGGCGGTGGTCGACCACGAGGGCCTCGATGGCCGTCCACTGGTCCTCGCGCAGGGTGGCTCCGGGGCCGGCGAGCTCGCGCAGGACGGCCTCGGCCCGCGCCCGGACCTCGGCGCGGTCGGCGGTGGCGGTGGTGTGGATGTCGGGCTGCTGCATGGCGTCCATGTAACCCCGTACCGCCGACAAGCGACGAATGCCGGGGAGCGGAGACGGGGGAAGGTGGGATGTATTTCATCAGCTGATCCGCTGAACGGCGGTCAAAATCCACTCGCGGGAGGGAGTGTCGCCTGCTCCGAATGAGTGAGGGAAAATTCGGGGGCGGAGTTATCCACAGGAAAAAAGTCGGTTCCGACATCGTTCGCGGATTGCGTCCACTCTTGCGGCCATGAACGCGATGAACAACGAACACGTCATTCTGTCCCTCGGACCGGCCTCCGACCACCGGCAGGTCGTCATGCGCGGCCCGGCCGACATGGCCGAGCTGCTTCCGTACTTCCTGGGCTTCTACCCCGACGACAGCATCGTCGCGGTGGGGCTCCACGGCCCTGGCCTGCACCAGGGCGGGGTGATCCGGGCGGACCTGCCGCGGTCGCCCGCGCAGTGGCCGGCCGCGGCGGAGGAGACGGCCGCCCTGCTGGTCGCCCTCTCCGAGCGGCACGGCGCCCGGCCGCTCCAGGTGCTCCTCTACCTCTGCCAGGACCGCGGTACGGCCCACGCCCCGCCGGTGGTGGACGGGCTGCGGCCGCTGGCGGAGGCCCTCCGGGCGGCCTTCGGGCGCCGGGGCGTGGCCGTCAAGGAGGCGCTGTGCGTCTCGGACGGCCGCTGGTGGTCCTTCCTCTGCCGCGGCGACGGGTGCTGCGACGCGGCGGGCAATCCGGTGCGGCGCAGCCCGGAGCCCGGTCCGGCGGCCGCCGCCGCGACGGTGGCCGGCCTGGTGCCGCGCGGCAGCCGCAAGGCCATCATCGGCGGGCTGGACCCGGTCGGTCCGCCGGCGGACGCCGCCCAGCGCGAGGCGCTCGCCCGGGCCGAGGCCGTGGACGCCCTCGCCAGGGAGCAGCGCCTCGCCCTGCTCGACCAGGCCTTCGCCGAGTTCCGGGCCGGAGCCAGGGAACTCGACGCGGACCGGACGGCCCAGCTGCTGCTCGCCCTGCGGGACCGCCTGGTGCGGGACCGCGGCGTCGAGTACGCCAGGCCCGACGAGCTGGCCCCGGCCGAGCGGCTCTGGCGCTTCCTCGCCCGGCGGGCCGTGCCGCCGTACGAGGGCTGTGCGGTGGCCCCGCTCACCCTGCTGGCCTGGACGTCCTGGGTCGCCGGGGACACGGCGACGGCCCGGGTCGTGCTCGGGCACGTCCTGCGGCTCGCCCCGGGCTACCTGCTGGCCGAGCTGCTCTACGAGTCGCTCAACGACGGCATGACGCCCCAAGGGCTGCTGGCCGCCGTCGAGGCCCAGCGCCGGCGGCGCGAGGAGCCCGGGGACGCCACGGTCCCGGGCGAGGAGCCGCGGCCTCCGGCGGGCGGAGCGCCGAACGCCGAGGTGCCGCCGCCCGCCCAGGGGGCGCCCCTCCGCGACGACGCGGGTCCCGGGCCCGCCGCCCCGGGCGCCGGCGAGGCCCCCGGTGAGCGGCCCGGGCGGTCGGCCGGCGCGCGGCGGCACCGGCGTGGCGGTCGCCGGAAGGGCTCGTCCACGGCGTCGGTACCGACGGATCCGGGTCAGGGCGCCCCGGACGGCTCGGGAGGCCCGGAGCCGGACGGCGGTGGCGCCGGGGCGGTCGCCCTGCTGTCGGCGCCCGGACGGGCTGTGGCGCCCGGGCACGCCAGGGTGGCCGGGGAGCGGTTCGCCCGGGGCCTGCGGCTCGGCCGGGCGGCGGCCTGCGTGCCCGCCGCCCGGACCGGCCACCACCGCTGCCGGGGCGTCCGGCGGGCGGCGGGAGGAGGCCACCGTGCGCACTGAGCCGCTCCGCGCCGCGGCGCCGGCCCGAGGGCCGCTACGCCTCGCCGTGCGCCATCTTGATCAGGCGGTCCAGCACCGTGCCGCCGCTCATCCGAAGGCCGTCGTGCTCCCACTCGTTGGTGATCCAGGTCCGCAGGCCGCGCACCGCGCGGGCGGTCTCCAGCGAGTCGGCGGTGTCCACGTACATGTCGTCGTGGTACACGGCCGCCACGACCGGCACGGTGTTGGTGGCCAGTCGCACCCGGTCGTACAGGTCGGGCCAGTCGGTGCGGGCGGCGAGCAGGTCCGCGGTCTCCTTCAGCGGGCGCAGCGCCGGGTCGGTGTCGAACATCCAGGGGTAGATCATCTCCCCGGTGAACAGCACCGGCGCGTCGGACTCCAGCGCGGCCCGGGCGTCGAACTGCGGGAACTCCTTGCGGACCCGCTCGGCCGCCCAGGCGGTGCCGCCCTGGTCCACCGACCGCTGGCCGTAGATCGACTCGTGCAGCACCGCGTAGAGCGGGCCGCCCGCGAAGGAGAGCTGGGCCTGGGCGCCGGCCAGGAAGGTGTCGGAAAGCTCGACCCCGGCCGCGCCCTCCACCCAGGCCTCCTCCAGCAGGTAGTGCAGCGTGCCGGAGCCGTTGCCGCCGCCGAGCAGCATGCCGAGCGCCTGGAACGCCTCGACGGTGAGCAGCCCGCCGTCCGGCAGGGTCGCGGGGAAGTCGGCGAGGTGGGCCGCGATCCGGCGCACCGCCTGGACGTCCTGCGGGAACCGGGCGTAGTGGCCCTCGTTCTTGCCGACCACCCGCGGGTAGGCGGCGCGGTAGACGTCGTCGGCCGAGCTGCCGAGACCGGAGAGGCCACCGGTGATGAAGGCCTCGGTCAGGCCCTCGGGGGCGATGGAGAGGTAGGTGAGGGTGCAGAAGCCGCCGAAGCTCTGGCCCAGCACGCTCCAGCGCCGGTCGGCGCCGAGCAGCCGCTCGCGGATCAGCTCGGCGTCCCGGACGATCGAGTCCGCGCGGAAGTGGGCCAGGTAGTCCGCCTGCTCCTGCGGACCACCGCGCCGGGCGAGGGTCTGCCGGGTCGCGGGGGTGGACCGCCCGGTGCCGCGCTGGTCGAGCAGGAGCACCCGGTAGTCGTCCAGGGCGCGCTCCAGCCAGGAGTCCCGGCCGAGCGGCCGGGCGGCCTTGCCGCCCGGCCCACCCTGGAGGTAGACCAGCCAGGGGAGGTCGGCCCGCTCGCGGCCGGCGGCGACCACCTCGCGGGCGTACACCTCGATCTGCTCGCCCTGCGGGGCGGCGTGGTCGAGCGGCAGCTGGAACACGTGGTCGGTCGTGACAATCCCGGGCAGCCGGCTGATGGTGGACATGCAACTCCTCGGTCTCTGCTGGTCACAGCGATGGCGTCGCGGTTCACGGGGTCACCGGGTGCGGGGGCCGCGACCCCCGCACCGTATCCTGGCGGCGGTCGAGCACCGGTTCGACCGCCCCGTCCGTCCGACCGGTCGGCCGACCCCGGCCGACGACCGCCCCGAGCGGGCCCGACGGAGGCCCGCAAGACGAGCGCCGGCCCCGGATCGCGGACGGTGACGCGCCCGCGCCGAGGCCCCGGTGACGTTCCGACGGAAGCTGTACGGCCGCCCGGCAGAACCGTCCCGACCAGCGGCGCAGCGGCGGGGCGTGACCTGGTGGCGGTGCGCGGCGTTCACTCCGGGGGTCTCCGCCCGGTTCGGGCGGGCCGATCACCGGGCGGTGCGGACCAGAGCGCCCGGACACCGGCAGCCGTCGGCGGCCGCGTGCGGCACCATGACCGGTGGCCACCAGGGGGCCGAGCGTCACGGCGGGTGCGGGCCGCGGGGGAAGGGCGTCACTGGCCGACCGGGCCGCCGGACCTGACGGCGTGCCGGGCCACGGCGAGGGGCCCCGGGAACGAAGGCGCGGCGCGCCGGTACCGGCCCGGTACCGAGCACCGCATGGCACGACCCGTCACCGGGTACGGCCAGAAACGGCACACCCGCCGACGGGACGGCCCCGCCGGCCCGGCATCATCAGCACGCGATCGAGCATGCTCGCGGCCCACCGGCCTGACCCGGCCACCGGACCGCCGAGGGGAGGAGAGTCCGGTGACCGCCATGAGGCCACCACAGGCCATGCCGGCCGAGAGCGTGGTCGGCGCGCCGCCCAGGCCGGTGGGCCGCCACGACCAGGCCCCGGCAGCCGGGCCCGCGGGCGCACCGCTCGGCCCGGGCCGAGCCGCGGCCCCGCCGCGGCCGCAGCCGCCCGCCGTCCACCACGCGGTGATCTGCGTCAACGCCCCGGCGATGGCCGCCTCCGGCCCCGATGGCCAGCTGCGCGGCCACGGCCTGCACGGCTTCTACCGCAACGGCGTCCGGGTGCTCGCCCGGATGGAGCTGCGGCTGGGCGGCATGGAGCCGCTGCCGCTCCAGGGCACTCTGACCAGCACCGCCCAGGCCCGCTTCCTCGGCGCCGTCCGCATCCCCGGCGACCTCGACCCGGATCCGGCAGTCACCGTCGAGCGGCTGCGGCACGCGGACGGCGTGGAGACCGTGGTCGTGCGCAACACCGGTCCCCGGCCCGCCCGGCTGCCACTGGAGATAGCCCTCGGCACCGACCTCGGCCCGGTCGCCGAGATCGCGGCCGGGCACCGCCAGCCCGACCTGCCGGGGCAGGTGCAGTCCGCCGGAATGCGCTGGACGGGCCCGGTGCACAGCGCCGTGGTCAGCGCTCAGCCCTCCCCGCACGCCGTCCTGGCCGGCGCCGGCGTGCTCCGCTGGGACCTGGAGGTCCAGCCGGGCGCCCGCTGGTCGGTCGAGCTGCACACCGAGCTGGAGACCGCCGCCGGCGGCCCGCGCCCGCCGGGCGGCCGCGGCACCGGCGCGCCACTGCCCTGGTCCGAGCCGGAGGTCCGCAGCGACGACACCCGGGCCGCCCCACTGGTCTCCCGCTCGCTGGACGCCCTCGGCGGGCTGCTGTTCGCCGACCCGGACCGCCCGACCGACCTCTACCCGGCCTCCGGAGCGCCCTGGCGCTTCGGCCTCGCCCCGGCCGACGCGCTCTGGGCCGCCCGGCTGACCCTGCCGCTCGGCACCCGGCTGGCGGCTGGCACCCTCCGGGCGCTGGCCCGCCGCCAGCAGCTCGCCCCCGCCCCGGGCCGCACCGAGGGCCTGCTGCCCGGCGCCCTGCGCCACGGCGGTCCCGAGCTGCCGCCCACCTGCACGGCCACCGAGGCCACCCTGCTGTTCGTCACCGTGCTGGCCGAGGCCTGGCGCTGGGGCCTGCCCCCGGCCGAGGTCGCCGAGCTGCTGCCGACCGCCGAGCGGGCCCTGGCCGCCCTGCGGGAGGGTCTGGTCGACGGCTTCGTCACCGACCTGAGCCGCCCGGCCGAGGAGCGCTCCGCCCACCCGGTCGCCGCCCGCGCCGAGGTCCAGGCGCAGGCCCACCGCGCCGCCCTGCATGGGGCCGAGCTGCTGGAGGCCTTCGGTCGACCGGGCGCCGAGGACTGGCGCGGCTGGGCCGCCGGGCTGCGCCGGCGCTTCCGCGAGCGGTTCTGGGTAGACGACCTCTCCGGCGGCCGCCCCGCGGCCGGGCTGGCCCCGGGCGGCCAGCCGCTGCCCGCCGTCGCCTCCTCCCTGGTGCACCTGCTGGACACCGGGCTCGCCGTCGACGGCGGCCGGCACGAGAGCCTGCTGGACCGCGAGCAGACCCGGCTGCTCGCCCAGCGCCTGGTCGCGCCGGAGCTGGACAGCGGCTGGGGCCTGCGCACTCTGAGCGCCAAGTCCCTCCGCTTCAACCCGCTGGGCCACCGCGGCGGCGCGGTGCGGGTCCACGAGACGGCGCTGGCGGTCGCCGGCCTGGCCGAGGCCGGTCACGAGAACGAGGCCGGCACCCTGCTGGAGGGCCTGCTCGCCGCGAGCGCCCACTTCGAGGGGCGCCTGCCGGAGATGTACGCGGGGGAGCAGCGCACCCCCGGCTGCCCGCCGGTGCCGCACCCGGCCGCCTGCCGCCCGGCGGCGGTCTCCGCAGCCGGTGCCGTGCACGCGGTGTTCGCCCTCGCCGGGGTCCGGCCCGACGTCCCGGGCGGCCGGGTGCTGGTCCGCCCGGCCAGCACCGCACCGCTCGGCGAGCTGGAGCTGACCGGTCTGCGGGTGGCGGGCGAGCCCTTCTCCGTCCGGGTGAGCAGGATCGGCGTGGCGATGGTGGAGGAGGCGTCCGAGGATCTGCAACTCGTCGCCCGCTGAGCCCGCCGCCGCCCGCCACCGCCCGTCCGGGCCCGGCGCCGGTGACACCGGGTCACCGGCACCGGGCCCGTCCGCTCCCGGCCCGGCGCGGCCCGTACACGAACCGCGCCGGGTCGGGCGGGGGCCACCGGCCAGGAGCGGCCACGCACGGGCCTGTGCTTATCGTCAGAGAGACGACTATGATCGTCGCCATGTCGCGCTACGATCCGTCGGCCTTCCCCCCGTTCGCTGTCACGGTTGACCTCGTGGTGCTGACGGTGCGCGACCACTCGCTCTGCGCCCTGCTGGTCAGACGAGGCGAGCCGCCGTTCCAGGGGTACTGGGCGCTGCCCGGCGGCTTCGTCCGCCCGGACGAGGGCCTGGCCGAGGCCGCCTCCCGTGAGCTGGCCGAGGAGACCGGCCTGCGCGCCCACACAGCCCCCGGCCAGGACGCGGTCGGCCCCGGTGCGGCCGGCGCCCACCTCGAGCAGCTCGCCACCTACGGCCACCCGCAGCGCGACCCCCGGATGCGCGTGGTCAGCGTCGCCTACCTGGTGCTCGCCCCCGACCTGCCGACGCCCCGGGCCGGCGGCGACGCCAGCGGCGCCCGCTGGGCCCCGGTCGGCGAACTCCTCGGGGAGAACCCGGCCGACGGCGTCCCGCTCGCCTTCGACCACGGCCTGATCCTCGCCGACGGTGTGGAACGCGCCCGCTCCAAGATCGAGTACTCCTCCCTCGCCACCGCTTTCTGCCCGGCCGAGTTCACCGTCGGTGAGCTGCGCCGGGTCTACGAGGCGGTCTGGGGAGTGGTGCTGGACCCGCGAAATTTCCACCGCAAGGTCACCGGCACCCCCGGCTTCCTGCTGCCCTCGGGCGGCACGACGACCCGTCAGGGCGGTCGCCCGGCCCAGCTGTTCACCGCCGGCGGTGCGACCGTCCTCAACCCGCCCATGCTCCGCCCGGAGTCCTGACCCCCGCGGGCCCTGTGCCCGGTCCTGTCCCCAGCCCTCCGCCAAGCCCTGCGTTCGGCCCGCCCGAACCCGGTACCGACCCGCCGTTCTGCGGTACCGGGCAGCCGAATGGCCTGGCCTGGCTGCGGACCCGGAGGCGTCGGCGCAGAGTGTCGGTGGACGCTCCGACCGCCCGGGCCGGAGGCCTCCGGCCCAGGGAGTCCCGCGATGGCCATCAAGGACTGCGCCAACCAGCGAATCCTCATCGAGGGGCTGGCGGCGGACTACCGGAGCCTGGACAGGACCACCACCGCAACGGAGAAGGAACTGGCCGAGCTGCAGGCCGAGCACGCGGCGCCCGAGGCGATCGCCGCCGTCGAGGAACGGCTGGCCGCCGAGCGGGAGCGGTTGGGCGAGATCGTGGTCGAGGGCCAGGCCGCCGTCGACGACTTCCACGCGGAGTGCGGCGGTGAGCAGCTCCCGCCACCGCCCTGGCCTTCCCGGTAGGAGCCGCACCCCTCATCGGACACGGAGCCCCGCCCGTCCGGCACCGCCGAAGCTGCCGAAGCCGCCGACACCACCGGAGCCGCCGAAGTCACCGAAGCAACCGACTCCGCCGGGACCCGGAACGGACCGGTCGACCGTGAATCGCAGGATCGGATTGTCCCCTGATCGGGTGAGGTGGGCAGCCGGCGGGCCCGTGCCGTTCCCGTAATGCCCGGAATAGCCGTCGCCGCCCCCTAATGTGCTGGCGCGGAGCCGCGCGGGTGCATGCCCGCCCGTCAGGGGTGCTCCGCGTCGAACAGCTCGGCCGAGGGCACGGGAGCAGCCAGCGATGATCCAGATCACCGGACTGACCAAGGTCTACCGCAAGGGCGCTCCGCCCGCAGTGCTCGACCTGACCTTCGACGCCCGGCCCGGCACGGTGACCGCGCTGCTCGGCGCCGAGGGGGCGGGCAAGTCCACCGCCCTGCGGCTGATGCTCGAACTCGAACGCGGCCAGGGCGTCACGCTCTTCGACGGCCGCCGCTACCGTCGGCTGCGCCACCCCGAGCGCGAGGTGGGGGTGCTGCTGCCCGGCACCGGGGAGGCTGCGGTGGCCGGACATCCGGGCCGCAAGGCGCGCAGCCACCTGCGGATGCTCGCCGCGGCCGTCGGCGTCCCGGCCCGGCGGGCCGACGAACTGCTGGAGCAGACCCGGCTGGCCGCCGTCGCCGGGCAGCGGCTGCGCACCTTCTCGCCCGGCATGCACCGCCGCCTGGCCCTGGCCGCCGCCCTGCTCGGCGACCCCGGCGCGCTGCTGCTGGACGGGCCCGCCGACGGCCTGTCACCGCGCAACGTCGAGTGGTTCCACTCCTTCCTGCGCTCCTTCGGGGCCGCCGGCGGAACGGTCCTGGTGACCACCCGCACGCCGCAGGAGGCCTCGCAGCTCGCGGACCGGGTGGTCACCCTGGACCGCGGTCGACTGGTGGCCGACCAGCCGGTCGCGGAGTTCCGGCGGACCAGGCTCAGCCCCGAAGTGGCCGTCCGGGGGCCGCAGATGGCGCGGCTGGCGGACCTGCTGGTCAGCCAGGGCGCGGACGTCCGACGGGACGGCAGCGTGGGCCTCGCGGTGGCCGGCATCGACCGCACCGAGATCGGCGAACTCGCCTACCGCCACGGGATCCTGTTGCACGAGTTGGCGGACCGGGTGGTCGAGCAGCCGGCGCCGCGGGTCGTCCTGCCGGCCGGCTCGGGCCGCTCCGGCCACCTCCGCCTCCACCCGGAACCCGGGGCGGGGCCGAGCCCGGAGCCGGCCGAGCAACCGAACCCGGAACCGGACCCGGCACCGAACCTGGAACCGAAGTCGGAGCCAGGCCCGCAGTCGGCCGCCGAGCGGATCCCCGAACCGGCCGCCGAGCCCACCCCGGTCGGAGCCGTGACGACTCCGCCCGAACCGGCCACCGTCTCCGCCCCCGAAGCCTCCGTCCCCGAAGCCACCGCGCCCGAAGCCACCGCCTCCGTCCCCCGTGCCGCCACCGCCCCGAAGCACAACGCCCCCCGCCGCCGAGAGGACGGCTCCCTGCCCACCCGCGCCCTGCCCGCCGTGGCAATCGCCGCCGCGCTCCCCGCCGCCGCGCTCCCCGTCCTCGGTTCGGCGGGCCGCTGCCCCGGGCCCGTCGGCCGTCGCCCGGAGCCGACCGCGGAGGCCGGGTCCGACGCCCCCGCCAAGCCCGCCCCCGCGCCCACCGTCGCCGTCGACCGGCTCTTCCGCGACGACCCGGCCCCGGTCCTGCCGCATCCGCCCGCCCGGGTCCGGCCGCCGGGCCGCCGGTTGAGCGCCGACGACCTGCTCACCGACGACACCGTCCGCCTTCGTCGCCCCGTCTCGGGCACGAGCGCCGTCCGGGTCTCCACCGCCCAGCCCCCCGCCGCCCCCACGGCCCCCGCCATCCCCGCAGCCCCTGCCCCCGCCACCCCCGACGACCACCGGAGCGAGTGAACCGTGCGTGTCCTGGCCTACGAGCTGCGCCGCCTGCGCGGCCTGCGTTCCACCTGGCTGCTGCTCGCCGCCGTGCTGCTCGGCGACGCCGTCGTGGCCGCCGTCCTGGCGGACCAGGCCCCGGACGGCCCGCTGGCCGCCCCGGCCGGGGTGCGGCTGCTGACCGCCGCCGTCCCGTTGGTCCCGCTGCCCTTCGCGGCGCTCGGCGCCGGGGTGCTGGGCGCGCTCTCGTACGGGCACGAGGTGCGCCACCCGGGGCTGCCGGCCTCGCAGGTGTCGTACCCGCGCCGGGTGCGACTGCTGCTGGCCAAGCTGCTGGTGATCGGGCCGGTGGCGGCCCTGCTGGCGCTGGCCACCCTGCTGCTCGACACGCTGGCCGTGCACCTCGCGCTGCCGGACGGCGTCACCGTGGCGGCCTGGGCGGACCCGGCCGCGCTGTCGGACCGGGTGTCCGCGGCGGTGACCGGCGCCGGGCTGTCCGGGCTGTCCGACCTGCCGGGCGTGTTCTCCCCGCTCGGTCTGACGGCCGGTCACGGGGTGCCCGCCGCCCTGCTGGCCTTCGTCCTGCTCACCGTGGTGGCGGCCTGGACCGGGGTGCTGACGGCCTCGCTGACCCGCAGCGCCGCGGCCGGGGTGCTGCTGCTGTGCGCGCTGCCGCCGCTGCTGGAGTCCGGCGTCGCCCTGCTGCTGCGTCACACCGGCAGGCCGTGGCCGGCCCGGGCGGCCGAGCTGCTGCCGTTCCAGTCCGGGATCGAGTGGGCCTACGGCTGGGTGTACGGCGGTGCGCACGAGGTGGTGGCCGGGAGCGCGGCGCTGACCGATCCGGCGCTGCTCGCCGCGGTCGCGGCCCCCGCGGGGCTGCTGCTGCTCGCCGCCCTGCTGGTCCAGGCCCGCCGCCGCGCCCTGTAGGCCCGTGGCTGCGCATCGCGCAGGGCCTCCCGCGCGGCGCCGCACCCGTGGGCGGCCCTGTCCGGTCCTGCGGAAGCCCCCGGGGTGCGGTCCTGCCCGTGGTTACCAAGGTCGACCAGCAGTGACCGTAATGCGCGGTTCTTCCTGATAAGAAGTCAATTATCCAGTCACGGTCGATCACCCTTTCGTGTGCTTTTCACGAGAATTCTCAAGCCACGCCTGCGGATCGCCGACAAAGGAGGCGTGAGTACCCTTGCGCACCCCACCATGACCCCCGCCCGTTCCGCCGATGGGCCCATCCACGGTCCCGGCGACCTGGACCGCTTCTCGTACGCCGACCGGCCGACCCCGCCGGCGCCCCGCTGGGAGGGCGCCGAGTCCGACATCGGCCGGGTCGGCCGCAAGACCACCAGCAGCCGCGGCCGCGGTCTGCACGGCCAGCTGGTCCAGCAGCTCGGCCAGATGATCGTCTCCGGCGATCTCGGTGCCGACCGCCCGCTGGTGCCCGAGGAGATCGGCCAGCGGTTCGAGGTCTCCCGGACCGTCGTCCGCGAGTCGCTGCGCGTGCTGGAGGCCAAGGGCCTGGTCAGCGCCCGGCCGAACGTCGGCACCCGGGTCCGTCCGGTCGGCGACTGGAACCTGCTGGACCCGGACATCATCGAGTGGCGCGCCTTCGGTCCGCAGCGGGACGAGCAGCGCCGGGAGCTGTTCGAGCTCCGCTGGGCGATCGAGCCGCTGGCCGCCCGGCTCGCCGCCGGCCACGGCCGGGAGGACGTCCAGCAGCGCCTGGTCGAGCTGGTCGAGATCATGGGCCACGCCGCCTCGCAGGCCGACCTCTCCACGTACACCCGGGCCGACGCCGAGCTGCACGGCCTGATCCTCCAGATGGCCGGCAACCGGATGCTGGAGCACCTGTCCGGGATCGTCGCCTGCGCGCTGCAGGTCTCGGGCGGCCCGGCGATCTCCTGCGAGCGGCCCTCCGAGTCCTCGGTCGGCCTGCACGCCCGGCTGGTGGACGCGCTGGGCGCCGGCGACGGCACCGCGGGCGAGGTCGCGATGCGGGCGCTGCTCACCGTCCATCCCGAGGTCGAGCCGTCCGTCCCCGCGCCCAGGGAGCACTGAACGGGCTGTTTCCACGAGCGGAGGCGCCGGCTGGCGGCGGTCCGCTCCGCCAGGGCCCTCCGGTCGCATCGCGGCGCAGCCGGGGGGCCTCCGCATGTCGTCACCCTCGGGTCGACCGGAGCCGGGAGAACGTGGGGAACGCCGGGGGCGGGAGAAGGACGGGGAAGTCGGGGGAAGCCGGAGCCGGGGGAGCCGGGGAGAAGCCGGGCGAGCCGGCCGCGCCCGGGAGGGGTCACCGGGCCTGGGAAGGCGGCCCGGCGAAAGGCGAGCCCATTTCACAGCTTGTCCATGACAACAGTTCACCCCGCGAGTGCGCGATGATGGAAGCGGCCCCGGGTTGCGGGCGCCGGGTCGGTGTGACCCGCGACACGAAGGCCATGCGTAACACTTGACGAGTAGCAGCGATGTGTCCTGAGCGGAAGCAGCTCCGGAATACTCCAACATGTCAGAATGCTGTGTTGGTCCGCGGCGCTGCTGCCGTCCTGCAAACCCAGTCCTCAAGCCCGAGTCGGTCGGAATCGACACCGCGCGTCCGACGCGCGATCTCCTTCCCCGCCCGCTCGGGCGGCCGGTACGGGTTCGAGATCCACTCATCGTCCGAGAGGTTGTTCGTGTCGGCCAGCACATCCCGTTCGCTTCCCCCCGAGATCGCCGAGTCCGCGGCTCTGCTGGCGCTCATCGAGCGGGGCAAGGCCCAGGGGCAGATCGCCGGTGACGACGTGCGCCAGGCGTTCGAGGCGGACCAGATCCCGGTCACCAAGTGGAAGAACGTCATGCGCAGCCTCAACCAGGTGCTGATTGAGGAGGGGGTGGACCTCATGGTCAGCGCGGCCGAACCGGCCGGCGCCAAGCGCAAGAGCGTTGCTGCCAAGAGCCCCACCAAGCGCACCGCCACCAAGGCTGTCACCACCCGGACCCCGGCCGCCCCGTCGGCCCCGACCAAGCCGCCCGTGCGGATCGCCCCCGGCGCTCCCGTCGCGGCTCCGGCCGTCGCGGCCGCCACGGCCCCGGCTCCCACCGTCTCCGCCGAGATCACCGCCGAGGGGAGGACCGCGGTCGGCTCCGAGCTGAAGGCGGCTCCCGCGAAGAAGGCCGCGCCGGCCAAGAAGGCCGCGGCCAAGAAGACCGCCGCGCCGGCCAAGAAGACCGCCGCCAAGAAGACCGCCGCCGGCAAGACCGCCAAGGGCGACGAGGAGCTGCTCGGCGAGGAGGAGCTGCTCGAGGACGTCGCGCTGCCCGGCGACAAGACCGAGGCCGAGGGCACCGCTCCGGAGGAGGAGTCGGAGGGCTTCGTCCTCTCCGACGACGACGAGGACGACGCGCCGGCCCAGCAGGTCGCCGTCGCCGGTGCCACCGCCGACCCGGTCAAGGACTACCTGAAGCAGATCGGCAAGGTCCCGCTGCTCAACGCCGAGCAGGAGGTCGAGCTCGCCAAGCGCATCGAGGCCGGCCTGTTCGCCGAGGACAAGCTCTCGGCCGCCGACAAGCTCGCCCCGAAGCTCAAGCGCGAGCTGGAGATCATCGCCGAGGACGGCCGCCGGGCCAAGAACCACCTGCTGGAGGCCAACCTCCGCCTCGTGGTCTCGCTGGCCAAGCGCTACACCGGTCGCGGCATGCTCTTCCTGGACCTGATCCAGGAGGGCAACCTCGGTCTGATCCGTGCGGTCGAGAAGTTCGACTACACCAAGGGCTACAAGTTCTCGACCTACGCCACCTGGTGGATCCGCCAGGCGATCACCCGCGCCATGGCCGACCAGGCCCGCACCATCCGCATCCCGGTGCACATGGTCGAGGTCATCAACAAGCTGGCCCGCGTCCAGCGCCAGATGCTCCAGGACCTGGGCCGCGAGCCCACCCCGGAGGAGCTGGCCAAGGAACTCGACATGACCCCCGAGAAGGTCATCGAGGTCCAGAAGTACGGTCGTGAGCCGATCTCGCTGCACACCCCGCTGGGCGAGGACGGCGACAGCGAGTTCGGTGACCTGATCGAGGACTCCGAGGCGGTCGTCCCGGCCGACGCGGTCTCCTTCACCCTGCTCCAGGAGCAGCTGCACTCGGTGCTGGACACCCTGTCCGAGCGCGAGGCGGGCGTGGTCTCGATGCGCTTCGGCCTGACCGACGGCCAGCCGAAGACGCTGGACGAGATCGGCAAGGTGTACGGGGTCACCCGTGAGCGCATCCGCCAGATCGAGTCGAAGACCATGTCGAAGCTGCGCCACCCGTCGCGCTCCCAGGTGCTGCGCGACTACCTGGACTGATCGACGGCAGTCGTTCCACGCGAAGGCCCGGAGCCGCACGGCTCCGGGCCTTCGCGGCTGTCCGGGCCCGGGCGCGTCAGCGTACGGGTGGTGGTTGTCCCTCGTCCGGGTGGCGGCGCGGCGGGAAGCGGTCGCACCGTGTAGCCGGTCACCTACGCTGTGCCGGTTGCCCGCTTCCGAGCCTCCTGGAGTCACGGTGCCGACCGAGCCGGACCGCACAGACCTGCCGACGCCCGCCCCGTTCCCGGCGGACCCCGCCGACCCGGCCGCCGACCGGGCGGGCCGCCGCCGCAGGGCCGCCGTGCTGGCGCTGCTCGCCGCCGTTCCCGTCCCGCTGGTCGCCCTCGGCACCGCGGCGCCGGCCGAGGCGCAGCGCCGGGTGGTCGGCGGTAGCGCGGTGAGCACCGCGGACCACCCGTGGATCGTGGCGCTGTCCAGCCGCCAGCAGTTCGGCAGCGGCCGTTCCGGCCAGTTCTGCGGGGGTGCGCTGGTCACCCCGACCAAGGTGGTGACGGCCGCGCACTGCTTCTACGACGAGGCCAGGGGCCGGGTGGACCGGCCGGGCCTGAAGGTGATCGTCGGCCGGGACGACATGCGCGGTACGTCCGGCCGGGAGGTGGCGGTGCGGTCGGTCTGGATCCACCCCGACTACTCCTTCGCCGCCAACATGAACGATGTCGCGGTGCTCACCCTCGCCGAGTCCCAGGGGGCCCTGCCGGTGGTCGAGCTGGTCGGCCAGGGCGAGACCGAACCGTACGCGGCCGGGACCACGACCCAGGTGTACGGCTGGGGTGACACCACGGGGCGGGGCGACTACTCGCCCGTGCTGCGCGGGGTGTCCGTGCCGGTCGTGCCGGACCAGGTCTGTGCGCAGGCCTATCCGGGCGGGCAGGACGGGAGGTTCGACGCCCGGGGCATGGTCTGCGCGGGCGAGGAGAGGGGCGGCAAGGATGCCTGCCAGGGCGACAGCGGCGGCCCGATGATCGTCGACGGCCGGCTGGTGGGCCTGGTCTCCTGGGGGACGGGCTGTGCCGAGGCGGCCCACCCGGGCGTCTACACCAGGGTGTCCTCGGTCGCGGACGCGGTGCGCTCGGTGCTGTGACCACCCGCGACCACCCGCGACCACCGGTGAACGCCCGCGAACGTCCGGGGCAGCCGCGGGCGAGGCGCCTCCGGTGCCGCGGACGTCGCGGCGGGTGAGCGGCTGGTCACGTGCCGGCACCGGGTTCTGACGCCGCGTCGGACGCCGCCGGGGCCACGGCCTGGGGCAACGGCGGGGGTCAGGAGGGCGGCCCGGGGTACAGCAGAGCCGGGCGACCGGCCCCGAAGGGGTCCGTCGCCCGGCTCACCGGTCGCGCGTGGTGCGCGACCGGACACAGCTCGAGGCCGGCTGCTGTTGGTGGCGCCCTGTATCAGCGCTCGTCGTCGGTGGCCGTCACGGTGGTCGCGGTGGTGAGACGGCCGCTCTCGTCCTGTATCTCCACGGCGATCTTCTTGAGCTCGGGCTCGAACTTCCGGCCGTGGTGGGCGCAGAAGAGCAGCTCTCCGCCGCTGGCGAGTACGACGCGCAGGTAGGCCTGGGCGCCGCAGCGGTCGCAGCGGTCAGCCGCGGTGAGCGGGCTCGCAGGGGTCAGAACAGTAGTCACGTCGCCTCTTCTCTAGCTCGACGAGCTGTCGTACCAGGGTCAACATCCAACCAGGCCGAAAACGTTCCCGCTCGTGGCTTTTCTTCTCTGAGGATTCTGCTGTGTTGATGAGGACGTGCCCCGGGCGCCGGTGGTTCATGCGTGCCGGATTCCGGGATCCGCCCTTCGCTCGAACGCCCGATCGGGATCGGGTGCGAGGTCCGCGTAGCATAATCCTCTGCCGGGTTGGAGCATAAGCCCCGTCCCGGGCCCCGGTAGCCTGCATAACGGCAGTTCCGGAGCCTGCGCCGGGCCCCACGATCCGCCAGGACCGGTGGTACCGGGAGGAGATGGCGCCCCCGGGGCCCACACCCGGGTGCGGTGCTTGTTCGCGCAGCGCGTACAAGCTGCGCGGGGCCGGTCCGTCGTGCTGTGCACCCGGCGCACGGGTTCGGGCACGCAGGGCGACGGGTGTCGGTGCGGCGTGCTGCACTGGCGTTTGGTCCGGATGCGTCCGGATGTGACCGATGAGACAGATCTTCACCGAGGAGAGTGCCGCGTGAGTGCCGAAACGACCGTGCCGTCCGCGCTGCTGGCCGGCGATGACGGTTCCAACTACACCGCGCGGCACCTGCTCGTCCTGGAGGGCCTGGAGGCGGTCCGCAAGCGCCCCGGCATGTACATCGGCTCGACCGACAGCCGCGGTCTGATGCACTGCCTGTGGGAGATCATCGACAACTCCGTCGACGAGGCGCTCGGCGGCTACTGCGACCGCATCGACGTCGTGCTGCACCCCGACTCCTCGGTCGAGGTCCGGGACAACGGGCGCGGCATCCCGGTCGACGTCGAGCCCAAGACCGGGCTGTCCGGCGTCGAGGTCGTGATGACCAAGCTGCACGCCGGCGGCAAGTTCGGCGGCGGCTCCTACGCGGCCTCCGGCGGTCTGCACGGCGTCGGCGCCTCGGTCGTCAACGCGCTCTCCGCCCGCCTCGACGTCGAGGTCGACCGCAGCGGGCACACCCACGCGATCAGCTTCCGCCGCGGCACCCCCGGCATCTTCACCGAGACCAGCCCGGACGCGCCCTTCGAGGCCGGCAACGGCCTGACCAGGACCCGCAAGGTGCCGAAGACCCGCACCGGCACCCGGATCCGCTACTGGGCCGACCGGCAGATCTTCCTCAAGGACGCCAAGCTCTCCCTGGAGACGCTGCACAGCCGCGCCCGGCAGACCGCCTTCCTGGTCCCCGGCCTGACCATCGTGGTGCGTGACGAGCGGCTCACCGAGAGCGAGCAGATCGACGAGACGGTCTTCCGCTACGACGGCGGCATCGCCGAGTTCTGCGAGTTCCTGGCCCCCGACAAGCCGGTCTGCGACGTGCTGCGGCTGCGCGGCGAGGGCACCTTCAAGGAGACCGTGCCGGTCCTGGACGACCTCGGCCACATGACCCCCACCGAGGTCACCCGCCACCTCGGCGTGGACATCGCGCTGCGCTGGGGCGCCGGCTACGACACCACCCTGCGCTCCTTCGTCAACATCATCGCCACCCCCAAGGGCGGTACCCACATCACCGGCTTCGAGCGCTCGCTGGCCAAGACGGTCAACGAGGCGCTGCGCGCGAGCAAGCTGCTGCGCGTCGCCGAGGACGACATCACCAAGGACGACGCCACCGAGGGCCTCACCGCCGTCGTCACCGTCCGGCTCGCCGAGCCGCAGTTCGAGGGCCAGACCAAGGAGGTGCTCGGCACTTCGGCGGCCAACCGGATCGTCGCCGCCGTCGTCGCCAAGGAGCTCAAGGCCTTCCTCACCTCGGCCAAGAAGGACCAGAAGCTCCAGGCCCGGGCCGTGCTGGACAAGGTCGTCGCGGCCGCCCGCACCCGGGTCGCCGCCCGGCAGCACAAGGAGGCCCAGCGCCGCAAGACCGCGCTGGAGACCAGCTCGCTGCCCGCCAAGCTGGCCGACTGCCGCAGCGACGACGTCGACCGCAGCGAACTGTTCATCGTCGAGGGGGACTCCGCGCTCGGCACCGCCAAGCTCGCCCGCAACTCCGAGTTCCAGGCGCTGCTGCCGATCCGCGGCAAGATCCTCAACGTGCAGAAGGCGTCCGTGAGCGACATGCTCAAGAACGCCGAGTGCGCCGCGATCATCCAGGTGATAGGGGCCGGCTCCGGCCGCACCTTCGACATCGACCAGGCCCGCTACGGCCGGGTCATCTTCATGGCCGACGCCGACGTCGACGGCTCGCACATCCGCACCCTGCTGCTCACCCTGTTCCACCGCTACATGCGGCCGATGGTCGAGCAGGGCCGGGTCTTCGCCGCCGTGCCGCCGCTGCACCGGATCGAGCTCACCAGTCCCAAGCGCGGCCAGGAGAAGTACCACTACACCTACTCCGACGCCGAACTGCGCTCCACGCTGCTGGAGTTCCAGCGCAAGAACCAGCGCTGGAAGGAGCCGGTGCAGCGCTACAAGGGCCTCGGCGAGATGGACGCCGACCAGCTGGCCGAGACCACCATGGACCCGCGCCACCGCACGCTGCGCCGGATCAACCTGGGCGACCTGGAGCAGGCCGAGCGGATCTTCGACCTGCTGATGGGCAACGACGTCGCCCCGCGCAAGGAGTTCATCGTGGACTCGGCGGCCACCCTGGACCGCTCCCGCATCGACGCCTGATTCCCGGCCGTACGCGAGGGCCCTCCACCCACGGGTGGAGGGCCCTCGCGCCGCCGGTTCCACCCGTGCTCCACCCCGGCTCCGATCAGCCGGAGGCGCCGGATCCGTAGCGTCGGAGAGGTCAGCAAGAAGCCTCTCCTCGGGACGGAGAATCCGATGAGTTCCATCGCCAACATCCTCGTGGTCATCGCGGTGGTGGTCCTGGTGGTCCAGCGCCAGATGCGCGTCCAGCGGCTGGACACCGAGCGCCGGTTCTGGCTGCTGCCGCTGGTCCTGGGCGCGCTCGCGCTGCGCGACCCGCAGCTCGTCGACCACCAGCACACCGCGGTCTCCGCCACGCTGCTGGTCGCCGGCCTCGTCGCCGTGCTCGCGATGGGCACGGTCTGGGGCTGGACCGTACGGATCTGGCGGGCCCCCGACGGCGGCGTCCTGGTCAAGGGCACCAAGGCCACCGTGGCCGCCTGGTGCGGGATGATCGCCATCCGGATCGGCCTGTACGCGGTCGGCTCGGCCCTGCACGTCCACCAGGCGGGCAGCACGCTGCTGCTGGGCATGGCGGTCCTGCTGCTGGTCCGCTCCGTCGTGGTGAACTGGAGGGCCCGCACGCTGGAGCCCGCGCGGACCGCCGCCGGACTGCGCTGACCCGCCGCCGTGAGCATCGAGGAGGCCCCCGTGGCCGGGTGGTACTGGACCCGCTGGCCGTCCCGGGAAGGGATCGGCCGCGAGGGCGAGAGCCGGCCGCGGCGGGTCCTCACCGTGTTCGGCCGGACCGTCCTGGTGGTCGTCGTCGGCTGGGGGACCTTCTCCGGGGGCCGGTACGCCGGCTGGGCCGCGGCGGCCGGGCTGGCCGCGGCCTTCGCCCTCAGCGCGGGGTACCTGCGGGTCACCCGGGAGCAGCGCCCGGCGGCCTCGTACCTGCTGGCCGCAGGCCTGGTCGGCGCGGGCTGGCTCGCCAACCAGGGGCTGGCCTACACGCTGGCCGACTTCCTCTGGATCGGGCTGGCCGTGACGGCCCTGATCCGGCTGCCGCCCGCGCCCGCGCTGTGCGCCGCGGCGGTCGCGCTGGGCTCGTACACGGCGGCCTCCCCGGCGAGCTGGCTCAGCATCGCCGCCACCATCGGAGGGTCCGTCCTGGTCGGCTTCCTGCTGCGGCTGGACATCGAGGCGCGCGGCACCGCCCGCCTGCTGCTCGCCCAGGAGCGGGCCGCCCGGGCCGCCGAGGCGGAGAGCGCGGCGCTCGCCGAACGGGCCAGGATCGCCCGGGAGATCCACGACGTGCTCGCCCACAGCCTCTCCGCGCAGCTCGTCCACCTGGAGGCGGCCCGGCTGATGCTGGACGCCGGGACGGACCGCGAGCAGGTCCGCGAACGGGTCGTCGCCGCCCGGCGGATGGCGCAGGACGGGCTGGCCGAGACCCGGCAGGCGCTGTCCGCGCTGCGCGGGGAGTTCACCCCGGTCGGGGAGTTCCTGGTGGAGCTGACCGGACGGGAGCGGGCCGCCCTCACCGTCACCGGCACGCCCCGGCCGCTCGCCGCCGAGGCCGCCCTCGCGGTGCGGCGCACCGCGCAGGAGGCGGTGACCAACGTCCGCAAGCACGCGTCCGGCGCCCGCTGCGCCGTCGAACTGCGCTACCTGGACGGCGCGGTGGAGCTGGAGGTGCGCAACACCCGGCCGCCGCGCGGCCCGTCCGCGGCCGAGCCGGCGTCGGGGGAGCTGGCGGCCAGCGGCAGCGGGTACGGTCTGCTGGGGATGCGCGAACGCGCGGAACTGCTCGGCGGCACGCTGCTGGCGGGCCCGGAGGACGGAGGGTGGCGCGTGCTGCTGCGGGTGCCGGCATGACGGAGCCGGCGATCAGGGTGCTGGTCGCGGACGACCAGACGGTGGTGCGCGAGGGCATCGTGATGCTGCTGGGGCTGCTGCCCGGCATCGAGGTGGTCGGTGCGGCGGGGGACGGGGAGGAGGCCGTCGCCCTGGTGGAGCGTCATCACCCGGACGTGGTGCTGATGGATCTGCGGATGCCGCGCTGCGACGGCGTCGAGGCGACGAGGCGGATCCGCACGGCGCACCCGGAGACCGAGGTGGTGGTGCTCACCACCTACGCCGACGACGAATCGCTGTTCCCGGCGCTCCAGGCCGGGGCGCGCGGCTACCTCACCAAGGACGCCGGCGGCGAGGAGATCGCCCGGGCCATCGCGGACGTTCGCTCGGGCGCCGCCGGGCTCTCCCCGCAGATCCAACTCCGGTTGCTGGAAAGGCTTTCGGAGCAGCCCGGCGGCTCCGGGCCGGCCGCCGGGCCGCCGGTCGGCCGGCCGGGGGAGCTGCCCGACGGGCTGACCGTCCGGGAGGCCGAGGTGCTGGCGCTGATCGCCCAGGGGCTGTCCAATGCGGAGATCGCCCAACGGCTGTTCGTCAGCCAGGCCACCGTGAAGACCCACATCAACAATCTGTTCGCCAAGACCGCGGTACGGGACCGGGCTCAGGCGGTCGCCTACGCCTTCCGACACGGAATCACCGGGACGCAGCAGTAGTCCGATGAGTGTCTGTCGGATGATCGATCACCTCATCGAGTGAACGTATCTGCGATGGTCAGAGGCGTTGTCCTAGGGCCGCCATCATGGTTCGGGTCAGAACATCCGGCCGTCCAGGAGCATCAGTGCCACAGCAGCAGACGAGCAGCCCCGGCCAGGGGCAGCGATTCGACTGGTGGGCCGCTCCGGCCGCCGGCACCCCCGTTGAGCCCGCCGAGCCATCGGCTGCGCACCGCCGGTCGGCGGTACCGGCGCAGTCGGGCCCCATCCGTACGGAGCACACCCGTCCGGACCGGTCGGCAGAGGCAGTCGGCGAGCCTGTGGCCGTCGGCGCACCGATCCACGGGCCCGCCGTCGAGCCGTTCGCCCAGAGCACCCCCGTCGACCAAGCGGCCCCGGCCGCACCGCACGCACCCCTCGGGTCCCTCGCGCCACGGGACGAGGAACCGGTCGCCGACCGGACCGAGGTCTACCGGGAGGTCCAGGCCAGCGCGGCCTTCCGGCAGATCCGCCGCAGCTACCGGACCTTCGTCTTCCCCATCACCGGCGGCTTCCTCGCCTGGTACCTGCTGTACGTCGCCGCCCAGGCCGGTGCCCCCGACCTGATGCGCCGCGCGGTGGCCGGCCCGCTCAACGTGGCCTGGCTGCTGGGACTTCTGCAGTTCGCCTCGACCTTCCTGCTCGCCTGGCTCTACGCCCGCAACGCCCGGACCAAGCGCGACCGCGCCGCCCTGGGCCTGCGCTGGGACACCCAGGACCAGCTGCGATGACGACCCTGATGGCCACCGTGCCCACCGACGCGGCCGTGGCCGCCGTGAGGACCGCCGCGCGGACCGTGGTGTCGACCGCCACCCCGCCCCCGGTCGCCCCCACCGGCGACCACCACTCGCTCGCCATCGCGCTGTTCGCCGTCGTCGTCCTGGTCACCCTGGGGGTCACCCTCTGGGTCGGCCGCCAGGGCAACGCCGCCGAGGACTTCTTCGCCGGCGGCCGCGACTTCACCCCGCTGCAGAACGGCTTCGCGCTCTCCGGCGACTACCTGTCCGCGGCCTCCTTCCTGGGCGTCGCCGGGCTGATCGCGCTCTACGGCTACGACGGCGTGCTCTACAGCATCGGCTTCCTGGTCGCCTGGCTGGTCGTGCTGATGCTGGTCGCCGAACTCGTCCGCAACGCCGGCCGGTACACCCTCGCCGACGTGCTCGCGCTGCGGCTGCGCCGCCGCAAGGTGCGCGCCGCGGCCGGCGGCGCCAGCGTCGTGGTCACCCTGCTCTACCTGGTGGCCCAGATGGTCGGCGCCGGTTCGCTGGTCGCCCTGCTGCTCGGCACCGGCAGCCCGCACGCCCGCACCTGGACCATCATCGCGGTCGGCGCCCTGATGATCGTCTACGTCACCATCGGCGGGATGCGGGCCACCACCTGGATCCAGATCATCAAGGCCTTCCTGCTGACCGGCGGTTCGGTGCTGCTGACGGTGCTGCTGGTGGTCCGCTTCCACGGGGACCTCGGCGAGCTGATGCGCCAGGCCGCCGACCACAGCGGTGCCGGGCACCGTTACCTGGAGCCCGGGCTCAAGTACGGCGGCAGCCTCACCAGCCGGCTGGACTTCGTCAGCCTCGGCCTCGCCCTGGTGCTCGGCACCGCGGGCCTGCCGCACATCCTGTCCCGCTTCTACACCGTGCCCACCGCGCGGGCCGCCCGCCGCTCCACGATGTGGGCGATCGGCCTGGTCGGCAGCTTCTACCTGATGGCCATCGTGCTCGGCCTCGGCGCCACCGCGCTGATCGGCTCGGCCGAGGTGCGGCACGCCAACTCGGCCGGGAACACCGCCGTTCCGCTGCTCGCCCTGGTGCTCGGCGGCGGCAACGGCAGCACCGGCGGGGTGGTGCTGTTCGCCCTGATCTCGGCGATCGCCTTCGCCACCATCCTCGCCGTGGTCGCCGGGCTCACCCTGGCCTCCTCGGCGGCCTTCGCCCACGACGTCTGGGCCGGCGCCTGGCGCGCCCGGCCCGCCCGCGAGCAGGCGAAGAACGGTCGCGGCCGCCGTCGTCGGGGCGAGACCGTCCCGGCCTCCCGGTCGGAGGAGTCGGTGTCCGGGATCAGCGAGCAGCAGGAGGTGGTGGTCGCCCGGTTCGCCGCCGCCGGGATCGGTGCGACGGCGATCGTGATCAGCCTCTTCGCCCAGCAGCTGAACGTCGCCTTCCTGGTCGGCCTGGCCTTCGCCGTCGCCGCTTCCTCGAACCTGCCGGTGCTGCTGTACAGCCTGTTCTGGTCGCGGTTCACCGCCCGCGGCGCGGTCTGGGCGGTGTACGGCGGGCTGGTCCCGGCGATCGTGCTGGTGTTCTTCTCGCCGGTGGTGTCCGGCTCCCACGAGGCGCTCTTCCCCGGCCTCGACTTCCACTGGTTCCCGCTGGAGAACCCGGGCCTCGTCTCCATCCCGCTCGGCTTCCTCGCCGGGTGGCTCGGGACGGTCACCTCGTCCGAGCCCGCCGACCCGGACCGGTTCGCCGAGCTGGAGGTACGTGCTCTCACCGGTGCGGGCGCGGCCTGAGCCGTCGCGCCCGGGGAACCCCGGCGGGCCTGGGGCCGCCGGGGTTCCCCCCTGTCCGGGCCCGGTCCGGCGGTCATCGGCCCTGACCGGAACGGCTACGCCCGGGCCGCCAGGCCGTAGCGGTGCTCCGGGCGGCCGGTGTCGCCGTACCGCAGGGTCAGCCGCAGCCGGCTGTCCCGTTCCAGCTGCTTGAGGTAGCGCTGCGCGGTGGAGCGGCTCAGCCCGGTGGCGTCGGCGACCTCCTGGGCGGAGAGCGGCCGGCCGGCCCGGCGCAGGACGCCCATCACCAGGTCGGTGGTGGGCGCCGAGTGGCCCTTGGGGAGCGGCCCGGCCGGGGCGGCGGCGCTGCGCAGGGTCGCGAACAGCCGGTCCACCTCGTCCTGGCCGGCCTCCCGGGCCGGCGCGGCGAGCGCGTGCCGCAGCTGCGCGTACGCCACCAGCTTCTCCCGCAGCCCGGCGAAGGTGAACGGCTTGACCAGGTACTGGAGCGCGCCGTGCTGCATCGCGGCGTGCACCGTCGACACGTCCCGGGCGGCCGTCACCATCATCACGTCGCAGGCCACCTGGCGTTCCCGCAGCCGGAGCACCAGGGCCAGGCCGGTCTCGTCCGGCAGGTGGTGGTCGAGCAGCAGCAGGTCCACCGGTCGGCGCTCCAGGGCGGCCAGTGCCTCCCCGGCCGAGTGCGCGGTGCCGGTCACCCGGAAGCCGGGGACCTTGGCCACGTAGGCGGCGTGCACGTCCGCGACCCGGAAGTCGTCGTCCACCACGAGTACGTCGATCATCACGCCTCCACGAGCTGGGTGGTGAGCAGGGCCTCGGGCAGCTCGACGGTGAACCGGGCGCCGCCGAGCGGCCCGGTGTCGAGCACGATCCGGCCACCGGTCCGTTCGACCAGCCGCCGCACCATCGCCAGCCCCAGCCCGCGCGGACGGTGCGCGGGCGCGTCCTTGCTGCTCCACCCCTCTTCGAAGACCTGCTCGCGCAGCTCCTCCGGCACGCCCGGGCCGCTGTCCGCGACCTGCAGCAGCAGCGTCGGGCCGGCCGCCGCCAGGCTCACCTCCACCCGGCCCCCGCCGCCCGCGGCCAGCGCGTCCACCGCGTTGTCGATCAGGTTGCCGAGCACCGTCACCAGCGCCCGGGCGTCCACCACCGCGTCCGGCAGGTGCGCTGCCGGGGCCAGCGCCAGCCGCACCCCGCGCTCGCCCGCCACCGCGCTCTTGCCCGCCAGCAGCGCCGCCACGTGCGGGTCCTGCACCTGCTCGGCGATCCGCGCCGCGACCACCGCGTGCGAGCCGGACTGCTCCGAGATGAACGCCACCGCCTGCTCGTGACGGCCCAGTTCCAGCAGGCCCAGCAGGGTGTGCATCCGGTTGGCGTGCTCGTGGTCCTGGGCCCGCAGCGCCTCGGTCAGGCTGCGGGTGGTGTCCAGCTCGCGGACCAGCGACTCCAGCTCGGTGCGGTCCCGCAGGGTCACCACGGCGCCGCCCTCGGGCGTGGCCGTCCGGTTGACCACCAGCACCCGGTCGTCCCGTACGGCCGGCAGGTCGGCGCCGGCGATCCGCCCGGCGAGCACGTCCGCCAGCCGGCCCGGCGGCAGCACCGCGCCGATCGGGCGGCCGGCGCAGTCCTCGGGCAGGCCGAGCAGCCGGAACGCCTCGTCGTTGGCCAGCCGGATCCGGCCGTGCTCGTCCAGCGCCACCATGCCCTCGCGGATGCCGTGCAGCATCGCCTCCCGCTCCACCAGCAGCGCGGAGATGTCGGCCAGCGCGATGTTGTGGGTGCGGCGCTTGAGGCGGCGGGCCAGGAGGAGGGTGGCGAGCGTCCCGGCGGCGAGGCCGGCGCCCGCGCACAGCAGGATCCCCGTGAGCATCTTCAGCAGCCGGCGGCGGATCGAGTCGTCGCTGATGCCGACCGAGACCTCGCCGACGATCCGGCCGTCCGCCATCCGCAGCGGCACCTTGCCCCGGGCGGTGCGGCCCAGGGTGCCCTGCTGGATGGCGGTGACGCTGCGGCCGCTGAGGGCGGGCTCCGGGTCGGTGCTGACCCGCTGGCCGATCCGGCCCGGGTCGGTGTGCGAGAGCCGGATGCCGTCCAGGTCGGTGACCACGACGAAGCTGGCGCCGGTGGCCAGCCGGATCTGCTCGGCGTTGCGCTGCGCGGCCACCACGTCGCGGCCGGCGGCGGCCCGGGCGATGTTCTCGTCGGTGGCGGTGGCCTGGGCGATCGACAGCGCCCGCTGCATCGCGTCGTGGTCCAGCTCGCTGCTGACCGGGGCCAGGAACAGCCCGGCGGTCACGGCGGTGACACCGACGGTGACGACGGTCTGGCTCAGCAGCAGTTGGGCGAAGACCCGGCGGGGCCGGCGGGCGAGCTTCATCCGGGCCTCCTCTCGGCGGCTGCGGGGGAATCGGATGTCCGGGAGCGGGGATGGGAGCGGGGCTGGGAGCGGGGGGGCGGGGTGGGGGCGCCTCCGGTGGGGTGGGTCGGGACACCCTATGTTTCCGCGCTGTTTCTGTCAGCCGCGTCCCCGCAGTTGTAGCGCAAGCAAAACGAGCAGAACACCCCTCTATGCGGAGAAGTCGCACTACGCGAAGAAGGCTCCCGCCGGGGCCGGGCCCGCTCCTACCTTTCCGGGGCAAGCACAGAACCGGGAGGAATGCATGACCGAGACCCCGGCGATCGAGCTGACCGGCGCGACCAAACGCTTCCGCACCCCCTCGGGGGCGTTGCACACCGCCGTCCGCGATCTCGATCTGACCGTCGCCCAGGGCGAGTTCGTCGCCGTCGTCGGCCCCACCGGCTGCGGCAAGTCCACCACGCTGACCCTGGTCAGCGGCCTGGAGGAGCCCACCGAGGGCGAGGTCCGGGTGTACGGCGAGCCCGTGCGCGGGATCGACCCCAAGGTCGGGTTCGTCTTCCAGCAGGACGCCGTCTTCCCCTGGCGCACCGTCCTGTCCAACGTGATGGCCGGCCCGCGCTTCCGCGGCGTGCCCGCCGCCGAGGCCAGGGAACGGGCCCGGGACTGGCTCGGCCGGGTCGGCCTGGCCGCCTTCGAGGACCGCTACCCGCACCAGCTGTCCGGCGGCATGCGCAAGCGCGTCGCGCTCGCCCAGACCTTCGTCAACGACCCGGCGATCCTGCTGATGGACGAGCCGTTCTCGGCCCTGGACGTGCAGACCCGGGCCCTGATGTCGGACCAGCTGCTGGAGCTGTGGGCCGGCACCGGCTCGTCGGTCGTCTTCGTCACCCACGACCTGGACGAGGCCATCGCGCTCGCCGACCGGGTCGTCGTCATGACGGCCGGACCGGCCACCGTCAAGGAGGTCTTCACCGTCGACCTGCCGCGCCCGCGCACCGTGGAGGCCGTCCGGCTGGAGCCGAGGTTCGTCGAGCTGTACCGCGAGATCTGGGCCTCGCTCGGCGAAGAGGTGCGCATCACCCGGGAGAGAGGAGCGGGTCGTGCCGCTTGAGACCGCGTCCGATTCCGTGCCCGAGTCCGTGTCGGGAGCCGCGCCGGCCGGCGCCGGGAAGCCCCCGGCCGTCACGACGAGGACCGAGGCCCGCGAACGGGCCGCCCGCAACCGCCGGTTGGTCGTCTACGGCGCCCGGGTCGCGGTGCTGCTCGCCTTCCTCGGGCTCTGGGAGGTCTGCGCCCGCACCGACGTCATCGACCCGTTCAACTTCTCCCAGCCGTCGAGGATCTGGGACCAGATCTGGCAGTGGGTCACCCACGGCACCGCGCAGGGCTCGCTCGGCGAGCAGATCGGCTACACCCTGTACGAGGCCCTCGCCGGCTGGGTGATCGGCGTCATCGGCGGCGTGCTGCTGGGCATCGCGCTCGGCCGGATCCGCTTCCTGGCCGACGTGTTCGGGCCGTACATCAAGGTGCTCAACGCGATCCCGCGGATCGTGCTCGCGCCGATCTTCCTGATCTGGTTCGGCCTCGGCCCGGCCTCCAAGGTCGCCTCCGCGGTGGTGCTGGTGTTCTTCCCGGTGTTCTTCAACGCCTTCCAGGGCGCCCGCGAGGTCGACCGCAACCTCGTCGCCAACGCCCGCATCCTGGGCGCCGACAACCGCAGGGTCACCCTCCAGGTGGTCATCCCCGCCGCCACCACCTGGATCTTCACCAGCCTGCACGTCAGCTTCGGCTTCGCGCTGATCGGCGCCATCGTCGGCGAGTACATCGGCGCCACCAAGGGCCTCGGCCTGCTCGTCGCGGCCGCCCAGGGCACCTTCAACGCGGCCGGCGTGTACGCGGCCATGACCATCCTCGCCGTCGTCGCGCTGCTCACCGAGGGGCTGCTGACCTTCGCCGAGAAGAAGCTGTTCCGCTGGAAGCCCGCCGACGCGGGCGACGGCCGCTGAACCTCCCCCGCCCGTACGAAGAGAGGCCCCCACCCATGCGCAGAACGGCTGCCGCCGCCCTCGCCGCCCTCCTGCTCCTCCCGCTCTCCGCCTGCGCCAACGACGCCGCCACCGCCGGACACGGCGCGGTCGCCGCCCCCGCCGGGCAGCAGGTCGACGGGCCCAAGGTCAAGATCATGGTCGGTGGCCTGGACAAGGTCATCTACCTGCCCGCGATGCTCACCCAGCGGCTCGGCTACTTCGCCGAGGCCGGCGTCAACGTCGAGCTGATGACCGAACCGGCCGGCGTCAACGCCACCACCGCGCTGCTCGCCGGGGACGTCCAGGGCGCCGTCGGCTTCTACGACCACACCATCGACCTCCAGGCCAAGGGCAAGAAGGTCGAGTCCGTGGTGCAGTTCGCCCAGGCGCCCGGCGAGGTCGAGGTGGTCTCCAGCAAGCAGGCCGACGCGATCAGGTCCGGCGCCGACTTCAAGGGGAAGAAGCTCGGCGTCACCAGCCTCGGCTCCTCGACCGACTTCCTCACCAAGTACCTCGCGGTCAAGAACGGCACCGCCGTCAGCGAGTTCAGCCCGATCGCGGTCGGCGCCGGCCAGACCTTCATCGCCGCGCTCCAGCAGGGCAGCATCGACGCCGGGATGACCACCGACCCGACCGTCGCCGCCGTCCTGGACAAGGGCCTCGGCAAGGTCCTCTACGACATGCGCACCCCCGAGGGCTCGCGCGAGGCGCTCGGCGGGCTCTACCCGTCCTCGTCGCTGTACATGAACACCGACTGGGTGGAGAAGAACAAGGACACCACCCAGAAGCTCGCCAACGCCTTCGTGAAGACCCTCACGTGGATGTCCACCCACAGCCCCGAGGAGATCGCCGCGAAGATGCCCGCCGACTACGCCCAGGGCGGCGCCGAGCAGTACGCGGCGGCGATCAAGGCGACGCTGCCGATGTTCACCACGGACGGCGTGATGCCGGCCGACGGGCCGAAGACGGTGCTCTCGGTGCTCGCCGCGTTCCACCCGGACGTGAAGGGCAAGGAGGGGTCGATCGACCTGGCGAAGACCTACACCACGGAGTTCGTCGCCAAGGCCGCCGGCTGAGCCCCGCCGCCGACAGCGGTCCCGCGCCCACCCCCACGGGCGCGGGGCCGCTGTGCGTCAGAGCCCTCGTACGGACAGCACGTCCATCCGCGACGGCGTCCCCGCCGCCTTGCCGCAGCTCTCCGGACGCGCCGGCTCGCTCACCGTCTCGATCACGTCCACCTCCCAGGACCGGCCGTCCCGGTGCAGCACCGTCACCAGCCAGCGGCGCTCACCGTCCGGCCGCTGGACGAGCGTCAACGCGTCCACCCCGGTCTCGCCGGTCGCCAGCCGCACCGCGTGCTCGGCCGCCTGACCCGGACGCTCCCAGCCCGAACAGCCGCGCGACCACTCCGGCACCGTGTGCCCGGCCGCCGTCGCCGCCAGCACCTCCTTGGCGGTCTCCGGCGTCAGCCGCCCGTACGCGTAGCCGTACGGCAGCACCAGCATCGTGGGGGAGAAGCGGTGCCCGCCCAGGTGGGTGACCTCCCACACCTCGCTGTGCCCGGCCGCCGCCAGCTCCGCCGCGAGCGGGCGGCCCAGCAGCGCGCAGCAGCGGTCCCGCCGCCCGTTGGTGCACACCAGGGCCACCGGGCCGCCGACGTGCTCCGCACCGAAGCCGGTGTGGTCCCCGGCGCCCAGCGCCGCGAAGTCCAGGCCCAGCAGCTCCGCCGGATCCGCCACCGCCGCCCGGCGCACCCAGTCGCGGCCCGGCACCGTGTGCGCCACGAGCACCTCGTGGCGCGGGGTCGGCAGGCAGTCGGCATGCCGCCCGGGCCGGCGGATCAGCGCCACCCGCACGCCCGTCCCGGCCGCGGCCGCCTCCAGCGCCCGCCCCACCGCCGCGTCCAGATGGCTCTCGCCCAGCGCCTTCGCGCCCCACGGCCCGTTCTGCTCCACCAGCAGCCAGGTGCTCGCCACCGCCGCCGTCGCGGCCAGCGGCTCCGAAAGTTCACGCGACACGGTCGCACAAGTGCTCACGCCGGCAAGGCTACCCTCAGCTGATCACCCTCACTCGATCACCCGAAGGCGGCCTTCACCCGCTGCGCGACCTCCTCGTCCACCGTGTCGTACATCGGCTCGGAGACGGTCGGGAGGTCGGCGAACTCCAGGTGGATGCTGCGGACGACGTCCGCGAACAGCTCCGAGTACAGCACCCAGTCCTCCGGGCACGGGGTGCTCAGCTCCAGCGAGAGCAGCTGCGACTCGTTCGGCAGCGGCAGGTGCACCTGGATTACCGAGGTGGTCAGCACCCCGTCGACGAGCGGGACCGCCAAGCCGTCGAGCGGGGTCGACCCGTCGTCCACCGCGGTCGCCACCGCGTCGATCACCGCGACGGCCCGCCCGGCCGGCAGCTCGACCGCGGTCACCTCCGCCTCCGGACGGGACAGGGCCAGCCGGGTGAGCAGGAAGTCCACCGCGCCGGGGTAGTCGGTGCCCTCCAACGGGCACAGCGAGGCGGTGATCGTGGCCATGCTCGGACGGCCGTCCACGTCCACCAGGCACATCCCGGCGTGGATCACCCCGGCCTCGGCCATCGACGGGATCAGCCCGGCCAGCATCATGGCCCAGGCGGCCCGGTCCTCCTCGGACCGGGCGGCCAGGACCTCGCAGACCATTTCCCAGAGCTCCTCCGCCACCTGTTCCTCGGTGCCGAACACGGGTACCTGGTGGAAGGCGGGCGGGACGATGAAGCGGATCTGGAGTGGTGCGTCCTCAGCGGGATCGGGGCGGTCGGCTGTCGGAGTGCCGGACATCGGGAGCCTTCCACTGAGGTCATGCGGGCTTGCGGATGCGGTTGCGGATGTCCAGCCAGGACGGCGGGACGGGGACCGGGACGCCGTACGTACGGGCCTCGATCAGCAGGTCGAGGTAGGCGTCGGCACGCTCGCGCAGGCCGGAGCGGCGCCAGGTCCAGAGCTCCTTCAGCGCGGGGACTGCAGCGAGCAAGCCGATGGCGATCAGGCCCGTCCCCAGGGAGACGAGCTGTCGGCGGTACTCGGCACCGGCGGGGTCCATGCCCATGGGAGCGACGACCATGCCGGCGACCACGGTGAGGAGGAACGTCCTGCCCCAGAGGCTGATCCACCGGCGGGACCGCTGCACGGCGGTGAGCAGTCCCCGGACCGCCTGTTCGTCCAGGAAGTCGACGCCGTGCTGAGCACTGAGTTCGCGGGCCCGGCCGGCCAGGGCCCAGTGGCGCGCGAGTGCTGCGGTCGGCAGTACCGGGAACTTCGGGTCGATCACGGCGTCGGCCGGCCACCACGAGGTCGGCTGTGTCGCGGCCGGCTGCGGGGGAGCCGGACTGGTGGAGGACGTGCCCCGGGCGGCCGTCGGCTGTGGTGGAGCGGTCGCGCCTTCCTCCCACGAGGCCCGCTCGGCGGCGACTCCCCACTCGGGGGGGATCGTGACCGTCAGACCGGCTCCCCGTGCCCGGTTCAACAGGCCCACGTACGTGGTGAAGTGCACGGAGGCGGTCTTCTTCTCCGCCTCCCAGGACATGCCGCGGATCCCGATCCAGATGCCGACGGGGATCGCAAGGACGGCCGCCACCAGGCCGGCCACCTGTCGTCCCTCGGCCGGCGAACTCATCGACGCGCCGAAGAACACGGCACCCGCGATTCCCCCGATGATGAACAGGCCGGCCAGTTCGGAGTACCAGTCCTGCTGGTTCCGCATCCGCAGGTGCTTGGTCACCACATCGCGGGCCACGTAGTCGTGCAGCAGGTTGATTCCGTAGAGCGTTTCGGCCCGTCGCGCGGCCTCGGCCACCTCGGGCACCGAGGCGATCCGTCCGCCCTCGACGGGGAGCGTGGCATGGAGGTCCTTGGCCATGGGTCTCTCCTCTCAGCCGACGGCGTTCAGGAACGGGGCGGACGCCGGTCGGACTGCGGGCCTCGCGAGCGGCCCGGGAAGTACGACGGGCTGCGCCGCCGCCCTTCTCTCGATCGCTTTGTCCACTTGCTTGTACGCGCCGTAGACGATCGAGGCCGCCTTCGCACTGGCCGTGACCTTCGCGGGATCGAGCGCCGACAAGCGGGACGCGACCTTGTCCGAGAAGACGCGGGCGACATTGGGCGCCCTTTCCGACTGGCTGAGCCAGCTCGCGCCTTTGGGTATCCACGTGGTGACGGCCTTGGTCGACATCGGAAGCCTGGCCATGGCGAGCGCGCTGCCGCCGGCGTTCGCGGCTCGGGTTCCCTTGGCGGCGGTGGCGAAGCCCTTGACCAGCCCGTAGCCGGGGATCAAGCCCAACGAGTCCAGTCCGAGGGTCATCCACGACACGTCCTTGCCACGGAGCTTGGCGATGCCGTGCCCGCTCAGCGCGCCCGCGCTCGTCAGCACGGCCCCGGCGACCAGCACCGGACCGAACGGGGTGAACAGCGCGGCGATCGTCAGTCCGGCCGAGATCATGGACAGGATGTCGGCATGGTCGGACAGGAAGTCCAACGACTTGTTCCAGGCCTTTTTCACGTTGTCCAGCATCCGCTTGAACAGCCCCGGGTCCGGCGGGTGGTGACGGGACGCCTCCACGATCGCCTTGGCGGCGGCCTCGGCCTTGTGCCGGTGGTCCTCCAACTGCTTGTGGGCGCGCTTGATGACCTCGTCGAGCTGGTGGTGGCAGCGGGTGCTGGCCTCCCGGGCCGCGTCGAACTGCGCCTGGGCGCGGTTGATCACGTTGTCGGCGGTCTGCCCGCCGTTCTGCGCGTAGCCCTTCAGGGTGTTGCCGAGGGAGGTGACCTGGCCGTCCGTGTCGGCCAGCCGCGTGCGCAGCTCGACGGCTTCGGCCTCCATCGTGCGGCCGGTGGTGATCATGCCGGAGAGCTGGGTGTGCCAGGCCTTGAGGGCCCGCGAGCAGGCGGCCATCGACTCGTGGCCCTGGGTGAGGTACTTGGGCAGTTGGCCCAGCTTGTCGGCGAACTTGCGGGCCGCCTCGCCCTCCCAGGCGCCGCCGTCGGAGCCGATGCCGGCGAGCGCGCTCCGCAGTTCTTCCAGTTCCCGGGCTACGGCGTCGACGTCCGCGTACATCTTGGCGATGCCCGCCAGGTCCCCCGGGGCCGGGCAGAAGCCGAGGCCCGGCCAGTTCTTGTCACCCATGATGGAGTCAGTCCCTGCTGCCGGCTGCGCTGTAGGCCTTCGCGACGCCCTGTTCGTTGTCCGTGTAGGCCTTGAGTGATTCGTCCAGGCCCTCGTGGAGGTTGTGGGCCAGCTTGCCCATCCGACCCATCGCTCCGTGCCAGTGGCGTTCGAAGCCCAGGCATGCCGAGTCGAGCCACGCGTTGCCGGTCTGGCGGGCGATCCCGGCGTTCTCCAGGCTCTTGGCGACCGTCTTCATGCGCTTGGCGCATTCGTCGAGTTGCTTGGACACCGTTCTCATCCGGTCCATGTCGATCTTGAATTGATCGGTCAACTCCCCATCCCCCCAAGGATTGTGACGCGGTGTGGAGCATCTGTTCGGTGAACCTAACCCATGGGAGGGCAAAGTTCAGGCCATGACCGGGAATTGGAGATCGCCGTTCCGCAATCCCGGCCGGGCGGGCACGAAAGAGCGGAGGGGCACCGGACGATGTCCGGTGCCCCTCCCCCCCGGGGGGGGCCCCCGCTTAGTATATCAAAACAGCTAAAAGCAATAAAACAA
>NZ_JBSFJC010000071.1:0-45067 GCF_053597855.1 Kitasatospora sp. NPDC001225 | reverse complement strand
AGGCCGGCCACCCGTGAGGATGACCGGCCTCGGTGCCGGGCGCCTGCGGTGCTGGGGCCCGCTCCGGGGAGAGCGGGACCGCCTCACCGGCCCCGAGACCGCGTCGTGCGCGGCTGAGTCCGCTGCCGTGCCCCCGAGTAGGACGGCTGCGATGGCGGCAGGCGGTATGGCCCCGCCGACAGCGGGGCGTGACCGCCCTCCGGACGGGGTCAGCTTTCGGCGAGGATGTGGGACAGCTCCCGGTCGAGGTCGAAGTGACGGTGTTCGGTGCCGGGGGGCACCGCGGCGTCCGTCCGCTTGAGGAACGACTCAAGCGCTCGGGCCGGGGCCTCCAGCAGGGCTTCTCCTTCCGGAGAGCTCAGTGCGATGCAGACCACCCCTTGCCCGTGACTACGGGACGGCCACACCCGGACGTCGCCGGTACCGGTGGGTCGGTGCAGCCCCTCCGCGAGGAGATCTCGGGCGAACACCCACTCCACGGTCTCGTCGGCGCCCGTGTGGAACGTGGCGTGCACGGCGTAGGGGTCGGCGGTGTCAT
This sequence comes from Kitasatospora sp. NPDC001225, assembly GCF_053597855.1. Taxonomy (NCBI): domain Bacteria; kingdom Bacillati; phylum Actinomycetota; class Actinomycetes; order Kitasatosporales; family Streptomycetaceae; genus Kitasatospora; species Kitasatospora sp. NPDC001225. The sequence goes on along the minus strand of NZ_JBSFJC010000071.1, from coordinate 44,529 downwards.
AGCGCAGGCCCGCGGGGACGGGCAGTGAGGACTCGCTGGACACGATGAGGCGCAGGTGCAGCTCGCAGCTGACCGTGGTGTTCATAAGCGCCATGGCCTTTCGCTCAGTGTGCGCTCGGGGAATCGCACGTCGGCGAACGGACCATCCCACCCCCAAGACCGATGTAAACCCCTCTGTCCCGATTCGGGCGCGAGTCGTACCCCTTACGGCGCATTGCGGAATCGCCCCGCAGCGGCCGGGCCGGGCATTACCCGGGCGCTACTTGGTTAGTTTCCTGGCATGACTGTGCGAAACGACAAGAGGCGCGGGAACACGGGAACGGGTGAAGCGGCTGTGGCGGTTGACGCAGTCGTCGACGGCGGACGGGCGACCGGTTGACGGGCCCCGGCCGGCGTCCGCCGCACCCGGTCCGGCGGGTGGTGATCTCCCTGGCCGGCCCCGCGGGGGTGCGTTCGGACCGGTCGCGCCGCCGCCCGGCTGGTGATCTTCCTGGGTGCGGGGGCCCGACCGACCGGCCCCGGCCCCGCACCGGATCCGCCGCGAGGTCACGGAGGCCGCCCGGCGGGCCGTGACCCGCGGGTGCGCCGCCGCGAACCGGGGCGGCCGGACGGGAGCCCAGGGGGCGACCGGGAGCGGGGTCACGGGCGGGGAGGGTGGTCGGAGCACCCTCCGGGATGCGGTAATGTTTTCTCTGCACCCGGGCGATTAGCTCAGCGGGAGAGCACTTCGTTCACACCGAAGGGGTCACTGGTTCGATCCCAGTATCGCCCACCGGAATGCACAGTGATACGTGAGGCCCAGCCGATTATCGGCTGGGCCTCACGTGTATTTCCGGAATCCGCCCGAAGAGCCGTCGGTAATCGCCTGAGGCGCAGTCATCTTCCGCGTGGGGCGCGAGTTCTGCGGAGGTGTCGGCAGTACCCGGAACGGGCGAGTTGTACGACCGGCCCCGAATGGTGCTACAGTTCTTCTCGTTGCCCGGGCGATTAGCTCAGCGGGAGAGCACTTCGTTCACACCGAAGGGGTCACTGGTTCGATCCCAGTATCGCCCACCCGGACAGCACGCAGGCCCTGACCAGGAAACAGGTCAGGGCCTGCGGCGCGTTCAGGCCCGGGATACCGGGGCCGCCCGTCTACGCCGCCGCCTCGCAGCCGTGCTCCGGCTCCAGCCGGCGCCCGCAGCCGCACCGGGCCGGCCGCAGCGGCCAGGACAGGTCCACCCGCTCCGCCTTCCCCGAGCGGTCGAACCAGTTCTGCAGCCCCCGCGCCTGCGCCGCGTGCCAGACCGCCTGCCGCAGGTGCAGCTCCGCCGCCGACAGCCCGCCCAGCGCCGCCGGGTAGCGGGCGCCGATCCGCCGGGTCAGCGCCAGCGCCGCCGCCGCGTCCGCCGCCGCGTCGTGCGCCCCGGCCAGCTCCACGCCGTAGTGGGCGCACAGGTCGGTCAGCGTCCGGCGGCCCTTGCGGTAGCGGTCCACGTGCTTGTCCAGCACCCGCGGATCCAGCACCACCAGCCCGGCCGCCGCCGGCCCCCCGGCCAGCGTCAGCCCGTGATGACGGCGCAGCTCGCGGTCCAGCAGCGTCAGGTCGTAGGGCGCGTTCATCACCACCACCGGATGCCCGGCCAGCGCCTCGGCCGCCAGCGCGTGGGCGACCTCCGCCACCACCGCGCGGGCCGGACGCCCGTGGGCGCGCACCCGCTCGTCGGTGATGCCGTGCACCGCGCGGGCGCCGTCCGGGATCGGAACCCCCGGATCGGCGAGCCAGGTGGTGGTCCGCGCCGGTGCGCCCGGCGCGAGCTGGACGACCAGGGCGGCGGAGACGATCCGGTCGTTCTCCACGTCCACGCCGGTCGTCTCGGTGTCGAAGGAGGCGAGCGGGCCGGTGTACCAGTGCTGCTGCATGACTGCCCCTCAGACGAGCGTTGCGCCCGGTTGATACCCGGTTCTGACGCCCCTTCAACCCGTTTGGCCCAAGCCCGACCGGGGATCCTGCCCATGACTGTCCCGATCGAATCGACCGACCCGTCCGGACACCGGGACGGGCCCGAGCCGGGGGAGGCCACGGGGCGATGGCACTGACCCAGCCGCAGCCCGAGGAGGCGGCGGCCGCACCGCGGGGGAACCTCGCGGTCACCGCCTGCATGGAGACGTTGCAGGTCGGCTACCTGCACGCGGTCGCCGCCGCGGCCGGCTGCTCGCTCTCCCAGCCGTTCCCGGACAACGGCATCGACTGGCACGTCAGCCACGGTTCCCGGGCGCACGAGGTGGACGACGAGGTCACCGTCAAGATCCAGCTCAAGGCCACCCAGCAGGTCGCGCCCGACCCGGCCGGACCGTTCTTCAGCTTCACCCTGGACAACGACCACCTGCGCAAGCTCGCCCGGCCCCGGGTCGCCGTACCGCGGATCCTGGTCGTGATGCTGCTCCCGCGCCGGGTCGACCACTGGCTGCGGGCCCGCCCGGACGCCCTGGAACTGCGGCACTGCTGCTACTGGGTCAACCTGGCCGGCCACCCCGTCACCGGGCAGCGGCGCACCAACGTCCGGGTGCCCACCGACAAGGTCTTCGACGACCGCGCGCTCTGCGACATCATGGCCCGGATCGGCGCGGGCGGCAGCCCGTGACGGCCCGGCCGCGGCAGGGAGGAACCGGACCCATGACACCGCCGTACCCACCGGGCGAGCCGGCCCGGCCCCTGCCCGACCCGGCCGCCGTCGACCCCGCCGTGCTGGCCACCCTGCTCGCCCGGCACGGCTGGGTCCGCCGCGGCGGCCCGGCCGCCCGGTACGGACGCTGGACCCCGCCCGACGAGGAGCCCGGCACCAGCCTGCTCGTCCCGGCCGGGGACGGCTTCGACGACGCCGTCGAACTCCTCACCGACGCCGTCGCCGCGCTCTCCCGCGCCCGCACCCCCTCCGCCCGCTCGATCCTGCTCGCCCTCGCCGTTCCCGGCGACGAACTGCGCTGGCACCGCGAGCCGCCCGGCCCCGCCGGGACCGTCTCCTGGGACGAGGCCGAGCGGCTCAGAGGGGCGGCCCGAGGGATGCTCGCCGCCGGCGCCAAGGCCGCCCGCACCAGGGCCGGCTACTTCGGAGCCCGGCTGGACGGCCTCGCCGGGGACTACCTGGACCGCGTCCTGCTGGTCGAACAGGGCGCCGCCCTCACCGCGTACACCCCCGCCCCCGAGGGCCGCGCCGCCGTCACCACCCTGGTCCGGGCCCTGGAGGCGCTGCGCGACGCGGTCGACTACCGCCGGGTCAGCGGCGGGCCCGAGGCCTTCGGGAACGCCGTCCGGGCCGGGGTCAGCCGCGAGCTCGTCCGGTCCGTCGAGGACCTGGTGCGCGACGCCACGGCCGCCCGGCTCAGCGTCGCCTGGTCACCCGCCGCCGGGACGCCGGGCGGCTTCGGCGACCGCCGGATCGACCTCGACTTCTCGCCCGGCGACCTGCCCGCCCTGGCGGAGGCCGCCGACCTGCTGGAACGGACCGAACCCGCCATCGCCGTCACCGTGCTCGGCGTGGTCACCCGCCTCAAGCGCGCCGACCCGGCCGGACCGGGCTCGGTACGGCTCCGGGTACTGACCGGCGCCGACGTCCGGGAGCTCAAGCTCCGCCTGCCCGACCCCGACTACCGGCTCGCCGCCGAGGCCCACCTCGCGGGCCTGCCCGTCCGGGTCTCCGGCCGGCTGGACCGGCACGACGGCTTCCGCCGGCTCGTCCGCCCGCACGGGCTGGAGCTCCGCGGCTGGGAGGACGGGGACCGCGAGCGGCTGCTGAAGTCGCTCGGAGAGAAGACGGAGGAAGGGGGAGAGGGGGCGTAGGTGGACGGCAGGGGCGGCGCTCTCGGTACCATCGTCACGCGCAGCGCAGTGTTGCGTCCTCTGAAATCCAGCACGTCAGGAGAGACCGGTGACGGACGTCCGGGTAATCATCAGCCGCGAACCCGATCGGGAAGAGCGCGTGGTGACGACGGGCACCACGGCCGCCGAGCTCTTCGCCGACGACCGCTCGATCATCGCCGCCCGTGTCGGCGGCCAGCTCAAGGACCTCGCCTACGCCGTCCAGGACGGCGACGAGGTCGAGCCGGTCGAGATCGGCAGCAAGGACGGCCTCGACATCCTGCGCCACTCCACCGCGCACGTCATGGCCCAGGCCGTGCAGCAGCTCTACCCCGAGGCCAAGCTCGGCATCGGCCCGCCGGTCAAGGACGGCTTCTACTACGACTTCGACGTCGAGAAGCCCTTCCACCCCGATGACCTCAAGGCCATCGAGAAGCGCATGCAGGAGATCATCAAGCGCGGGCAGAAGTTCTCCCGCCGCGTGGTCACCGACGAGGCCGCCGCCGAGGAGCTGGCCGCCGAGCCGTACAAGCTGGAGCTGATCGGCCTCAAGGGCTCCGCCGCCACCGCCGGCGAGGGCGCCGACGTCGAGGTGGGCGCCGGCGAGCTCACCATCTACGACAACCTGGACGCCAAGACCGGCGAGCAGTGCTGGGGCGACCTCTGCCGCGGCCCGCACCTGCCCAGCACCCGCCACATCCCGGCGTTCAAGCTGATGCGCAACGCGTCCGCCTACTGGCGCGGCAGCGAGAAGAATCGCCAGTTGCAGCGCATCTACGGCACCGCCTGGCCGACCAAGGACGAGCTCAAGGCCCACCTCGACTTCCTCGTCGAGGCCGAGAAGCGCGACCACCGCAAGCTCGGCAACGAGCTCGACCTCTTCTCCATCCCCGAGGAGATCGGCTCCGGCCTCGCCGTCTTCCACCCCAAGGGCGGCATCATCCGCCGGGCCATGGAGGACTACTCGCGCAAGCGGCACGAGGAGGAGGGCTACGAGTTCGTCTACACCCCGCACGCCACCAAGGGGAAGCTCTTCGAGAAGAGCGGCCACCTCGACTGGTACGCGGACGGCATGTACCCGCCCATGCAGCTCGACGAGGGCGTGGACTACTACCTCAAGCCGATGAACTGCCCGATGCACAACCTGATCTTCGACGCGCGCGGCCGCTCGTACCGTGAACTGCCGCTGCGCCTCTTCGAGTTCGGGACGGTGTACCGCTACGAGAAGTCCGGCGTCGTGCACGGCCTGACCCGGGCCCGCGGCTTCACGCAGGACGACGCGCACATCTACTGCACCCGCGAGCAGATGGCGGAGGAGCTCGACTCCACGCTGACCTTCGTGCTCAACCTGCTCCGCGACTACGGTCTGACCGACTTCTACCTGGAGCTGTCGACCAAGGACCCGGTCAAGTACGTCGGCAGCGACGAGACCTGGGAGGAGGCCACCGCCGTCCTGGCGAGCGTGGCCGAGAAGCAGGGCCTGCCGCTGGTGCCGGACCCGGGCGGCGCGGCCTTCTACGGCCCGAAGATCTCGGTGCAGGCGCGGGACGCCATCGGCCGGACGTGGCAGATGTCGACGATTCAGTTGGATTTCAACCTCCCCGAGCGCTTCGACCTGGAGTACACCGCCGCGGACGGCTCGCGTCAGCGGCCGGTCATGATCCACCGGGCGCTGTTCGGCAGCATCGAGCGGTTCTTCGCGGTGCTGCTGGAGCACTACGCCGGCGCCATGCCGCCGTGGCTGGCCCCGGTCACCGTGACCGGCATCCCGATCACCGACGAGCACGTGCCGTACCTGCTGGAGGTCGCGGCCGAGCTCAAGAAGCACGGGATCCGGGTCGAGGTCGACACCTCGGATGACCGCATGCAGAAGAAGATCCGCAACGCACAGCGCTCCAAGGTGCCGTTCATGCTGATCGCGGGCAACGACGACGTCGAGGCGGGCGCGGTGTCCTTCCGCTACCGCAACGGCGAGCAGAAGAACGGCGTGCCCCGTGACGAGGCCATCGCCGAGATCGTTGATGCTGTGGCGCGTCGTATCCAGGTGTGACGTGGACCCCGCCTGAGCGGGGGTGGCCCGCCGATCCTGCAACGGATCTACGGGACAGCGTGGTGGGCCCCGCGTTCGCGGGGTTGCGCGGGGCAGGCTCTCGATGAGTCTGCCCCGCGCGGCTTTGCAAGCCCCGTCGGGCGAATATGCTGATCAGCATGACGACTGAGCCGGAACTTCAGCGGGGCGTCGGCGAGCCGGACGGCTTCCGCCGCTTGTGGACGCCTCATCGGATGGCGTACATCCAGGGTGAGAACAAGCCCACCGGCCCGGCTCCGGACGACGGTTGTCCGTTCTGCTCGATCCCGTCGCTGAGCGACGAGGAGGGGCTGGTCATCGCCCGGGGGAGTGCCGTGTTCGCGGTGCTGAACCTGTACCCGTACAACGGTGGGCACCTGATGGTGGTCCCGTACCGGCACGTCGCCGACTACACCGACCTGGACGAGGCCGAGACGGCCGAGCTGGCGGACTTCACCAAGAAGGCGATGACGGCGCTGCGGGCGGCCTCCGGGGCGCACGGGTTCAACATCGGGATGAACCAGGGCGCGGCGGCCGGGGCCGGGATCGCGGCGCACCTGCACCAGCACGTGGTGCCGCGCTGGGGCGGGGACACCAACTTCATGCCGGTGGTCGGCCACACCAAGGTGCTGCCGCAGCTGCTGGCGGACACCCGGAAGATGCTGGCCGAGGTCTGGCCGCAGGGCTGATCCACAGCACGAGCGCAAGAGGGCCCCACCGAAGAGATCCCGGTGGGGCCCTTCCGCGTTCCGCGGGTCAGCCGGCGTTGAAGGTGTCGACGTCGTACGGGCGGGGGCTCTGCGCCTCGGACTTGATGATCGAGGTGCGGTTCTTGAAGAAGCGGTCGGCGTCCAGGTCGTGCTCCTCCAGGAACTCCAGCGTGGCCGCGTGGACGGCGGCGAGCACCGGGACGGAGGCGTTCTGGGCGTTGTCGACCATGGAGCGGTTCTCCCAGGCCCGGCCGGCCCAGATGTGCCGCAGCCCGAACGGCTCGGGCAGGCCGAGTCCGCCGCCGAGCCAGGTGAGCAGCCCGGGCATCCGGTAGAACGGGGCGCGGACGGCCTGGCGGACGACCTCGTCGTTGTCGATCAGGGGGAGCTTGACGGTGCGCTCCTCCCAGAACTTCACGGTCTTGGCGACCGACTTCTCCTTGTCCTTGGGCTTGTCGAAGAAGACGCCCTTGACCGGGCCGAGCGCGTAGCCGGACACGGTGATGTTGAGGACGTTGGCGAGCAGGGTGACGGTGACGGTGAAGGTGAGGACCAGCTTGCCGTCGTGGGTGATGAACTGGGTGGCGAGGTAGTGCCGGGGGCCGCCGGAGAAGGTCTGCTTGTCGGCGACGCTCTGGACGGCGAAGTCGCGCATCCGGTCGCCGTCCATGTCGGCGTTGCCGGGGCGGCTGATCTCGTCGGCGCCCTCGCCGATGTCGAAGACGACCCACTGCTTGATGGCGACGTTGGGCATGCCGCTGTTGGCGACGTGGCTGACGCCGAGGCCCTTCAGGTGGGAGGAGATCCGGCGGATCAGGTCCCAGGGGTGGAAGGCGCGGAAGTCGACGTGGCCCTCGGCGGGGTGGAGGGTGTCGGCGAGGCGCCATTCGCCCCAGCGGCGGCCGGCGCCGAGGATGCCCTTGGGGCCGGCGTAGTGGTGGATGTTGGTCTCCTGCTCGGCGTCCAGGCGGCCGAGCTTGTCGCGCAGGTCGGCGGCCTTCTTGTCGAGGTCGTCCCGGGGGACGGCCTTGGCGACGGTGGCGGCGACGGCGCTGCCCTCGACCAGGGCCTGCCAGCGGCTGCGCAGGTCCTTGGCGGAGCGTTCGACGATCCGGCGGGCGAGGTACCAGCCGATGACCGGCGCGAGCATGGTGACGCGCAGGTAGACGCCGATGAAGCCGGTGGCCGGCGGGCGCAGGGCGAGCAGGACGGCGAGGGCGGCGGCCGCGGCGAGCACGATGCCGCCGTAGACGGCCGCGTTCTTCGGGTTGTCCCGTTTGAGCCAGGCGCGGAGCTGGAAGGCGCCGAGCCAGACGAGGGTGCCGGGGAGGAAGAGCACGCCGGTGGCGATGGAGACGGTGCTGAGCTGCCGGTCGCGGGTGTTGCGCAGTTCCTCGGCGGCCAGGCAGTGCTCGACGACCTGGCGGGTGTCGACCCCGAAGGCCGGGACGAGGGGTTTGCGGGCGCCGCCCAGGGCGCGGGAGACCAGCGCCTTGCTGAAGGCCTCGCCGAGGTTGGGGCGGAAGAGCGCGAAGCGGCCCTTCTTCGCGGTGGCGTCGGTGACGGCGCCGACGAAGCCCTGGATCTCGCCGTCGCGGTAGGCGGTCGAGGAGAGTCCCTGGGTGATGGCGGTCTGCGGCCCGGTGTCGGTCCGGGGTATCTGCGCACCCGGGGTCATGTCGAGTGTGGTCACGGTGGCGTCCCCTCCTCCCCTTGTCAGCGGCAGGTTACCGTGCCGTGGCACCCCCGCGCGGATGATCGTCTGAAGTACCGTCACCGGAGGCCTGAGGGGCATGATGCCCAGCTTCGGGCGGGTCGATGCCCGCCGTGGGAGGGATGGGGGCGGTGGGGCAGGATGGGTGGTGGGAGTGACGAAAGGGGCGCGGCCGTGAAGGATCCGGTGCTGGTCTTCGACGGGGACTGTTCGTTCTGCTCGTCCTGCGTGCGCTGGGCGGAGCGGTACCTGCGGCAGACGCTGGCGTCGGGGGGCTGGGAGGCGGTGCCGTTCCAGTTCGCGGACCTGGCGGGGCTGGACGGGCGTGCGGGCGGGCGGGGCGAGGTGTCGGCGGAGCGGGCGGAGCGCGAGGTGCTCTGGGTGACGCCGACCGGCCGGGTGTACGGGGGCGCGCAGGGGGTTGCGCGGCTGCTGATGCGCTCCGGCGGGGCGTGGGCATATCTGGGCGCGGTGTTGACGGCGGCGCCGGTGCGGCCGGTGGCGGGGGTGGTCTACCGCTGGGTGGCGCGCAACCGGCACCGGATGCCGGGGGGTACGGCGGCGTGTGCGCTGCCGGCCCGGAAGCCCGTCCGGCCGTAGACCCGTCCGGCCGTGGTCGGGCGCGGGGCCGCTCAGTCGGTGTAGCGCTCGGCCAGGGCGGTGGGCATCGGCTCGTGGCGCAGGTAGGCGCGGGAGAACTCGGCGGTGCCGTGGGTGAGCGAGCGCAGGTCGACCGGGTAGCGGACGAGTTCGAGTTCGGGGACCTCGGCGTGCAGCAGGGTGAGGCCGGTGCCGCCGGTCTCGCTGCCGAGGACGCGGCCGCGGCGGGCGGAGAGGTCGCCGAGGACGGCGCCGAGGTAGTCGTCGGGGAGCAGGACGCTGACGGCGGCGACGGGTTCGAGCAGGCGGATGACGGCGTGCTCGGCGGCGTCGCGCAGGGCGAGGGCGGCGGCGTTCTGGAAGGACGCGTCGGAGGAGTCGACGGAGTGCGCCTTGCCGTCGGTGAGGGTGACCCGGACGTCGACGAGCGGGTGGCCGGTGGCGACGCCCTTGGCGAGCTGGGCGCGGACGCCCTTCTCGACGGAGGGGATGAAGTGCTTGGGGACGGCGCCGCCGACGACGTGCTCCTGGAACTCGAAGCCGGAGCCGGCCGGGAGCGGTTCGACCTCCAGGTCGCAGATGGCGTACTGGCCGTGGCCGCCGGACTGTTTGACCAGGCGGCCGTGGCCGGCGGCGGCGGTGCCGAAGGTCTCGCGCAGGGCGACCTTGGGTTCGACGGTGTCGACGTGGACGCCGTGGCGGGTGCGGAGGCGGTCGAGGACGACCTCGGCGTGGGCCTCGCCGGTGCACCAGAGGACGAGCTGGTGGGTGTCGGGGTTCTGTTCGAGGCGTAGGGCCGGGTCCTCGGCGGTGAGGCGGGCGAGGGCCTGGGAGAGCTTGTCGTCGTCGGCCTTGCTGTGGGCTTCGACGGCGATCGGGAGGAGCGGTTCGGGGAGGTTCCAGCCGTCGAGTTCGACGGGGTGGCCGGGGTCGTGGACGGTGTCGCCGGCGCGGGCGGTGGTGAGTTTGGCGGCGCAGACGAGGTCGCCGGCGACGGCGTGCGGGACGGGGCGCTGGAGTTTGCCGAAGGGGCTGGTGAGGGCGGTGACGCGTTCGTCGCCGTTCTGGTCGGCGGTGTGGGCGGTGCCGGTGAGGTGGATCCGGGTGTCGGGGCGCAGGGTGCCGGCGTAGAGGCGCAGCAGGCTGATCCGGCCGACGTAGGCGTCGCCGGTGACGCGGACGACCTGGGCGGCGAGCGGGGCGTCGGGGTCGCAGGCGGGGGCGGGGCGGGTGCGTTCGGTGGGGTCGGGGAAGGTGTGGGCGATGAGGTCGAGGAGTTCGGCGGCGCCGAGGCCGTTCTCGCTGGTGGGGACGGCGGGGTGGAGGGTGCAGGAGAGGACTTCGCGGCGCAGGCCGGCTTCGAGGGAGTCGGTGTCGAGGGGGTCGCCGGAGAGGTAGCGCTCCATGAGGGTGTCGTCCTGGCCGGAGATGGCCTCGACGAGGCTGTCGTGGGCGGGGGTGGTGTCGGGGAGGGGGTCGGTGTCGCCGTAGGTGTCGCCGGTGAGGAGGTCGACGCTGCCGTCGGGGTGTCCGTCGTGGAGGACGGGCAGGAAGAGCGGGCGGAGGGTGTCCGGGCCGAGGTCGAAGGCGTCGTGGCAGGCGGTGAGGATGTCGTCGAAGCCGGTGTGGGCGAGGTCGAGTTTGGCGACGGCGATGGCGCGGGGGATGCCTTCGGCGGCGCATTCGTGCCACAGGGCGCGGGTGGGGGCGGTGACCGGGTCGGTGGCGGAGACGACGAAGACGGCGGCGTCGGCGGCGTGCAGGGCGGCGCGCAGGTCGGCGGTGAAGTCGGGGTGGCCGGGCGGGTCGATCAGGTTGATCTTGACGCCCTTCCATTCGAGGGGGAGGAGCGCGAGTTGGACGGAGCGCTGCTGCTGGTGCTCGATGTCCTCGTGGTCGGAGACGGTGGTGCCGTCGGTGACGCGGCCGGCCCGGCCGGTGGCGCCGGAGGCGAGGGCGAGGGATTCGGCGAGGGTGGTCTTGCCCACACCGCTGGGGCCGATGAGGACGACGTTGCGCAGGTCCTTCGGGCCGTTGACGGGGGGTGCCTGGCCGGCTCGTGCCGTGCTGCGGTCGGGCATCGGGGTCTCCTCCCGTGGCGCCGAGGCTGTCTTTGGCAGTCTAGGGTCGGGTTCTGCGGGGCGCGTGTCGTAGGGGCCGGTCGGTGACGGTCCGTGTGTGGGTGGTGGCGGGGGCGCCGACCCGGCGGTGCGTGCGCCGGAGCGTGTCTCCGGCGTGGCTACGATGGGTGGGCCGGACGGGCTGATCCGCCCGGCCGTCTGCCGCGCGTTCCGCGCCAGGCGGTATCTGGGAGATCGGAGCGGCTGGGAAGGCCATGCTCAACAAATACGCGCGTGCCTTCTTCACACGTGTCCTGACCCCGTTCGCCGCGTTCCTGATCCGCCTCGGTGTGAGTCCGGACGCCGTGACGCTGATCGGTACCGCCGGTTCGGTGGCCGGTGCGCTGGTGTTCTTCCCGCGCGGGGAGTTCTTCTGGGGCACCATCACGATCACGCTGTTCATCTTCTCGGACCTGGTCGACGGGAACATGGCCCGCCAGTTGGGCCGGACCTCGAAGTGGGGGGCGTTCCTCGACTCCACCCTGGACCGGGTCGCGGACGCGGCGATCTTCGGTGGTCTGGCGATGTGGTACGCGGGCAAGGGTGACGACAACCTGCTCTGCGCGGTGGCGATCTTCTGCCTGGCGAGCGGTCTGGTGGTGTCGTACACGAAGGCGCGGGCGGAGAGCCAGGGTCTGCCGTGCGACGTGTCGGGGCTGGTGGAGCGGGCCGAGCGGCTGGTGGCCAGCCTGGTGGCGGCCGGGGTCGCGGGTCTGCACACGTTCGGTGTGCCGTACGTGGAGTGGCTGCTGCCGGTGGCGCTGTGGCTGGTGGCGGCGGGCAGCCTGGTGACGGTGTTCCAGCGCATGCTGACCGTGCGCCGGGAGGCGTTCGAGGCCGACCGAGCGGCGGCCGGGAGCTGATGGGGGGCGTCCTGCGGTGACGGACCGACTGGTGTACTGGGCGTACGCGCTGGGGTGGGGGCTGCTGAAGCACCTGCCGGAGCGGGTGGCCGCGGGGCTGTTCGACCGGCTGGCGGACTACGCGTGGCGCAAGCGCGGCAAGCGGGTGCTCCAGTTGGAGGCGAACCTGCGCCGGGTCCGTCCGGGCTTGGACGAGGCCGCGATGCGGGAGCTGTCGCGGGCCGGGATGCGCTCGTACCTGCGGTACTGGATGGAGTCGTTCCGGCTGCCGGTGTGGAGCCGGGAGCGGGTGGCCCGGGATGTCCAGGTGGACGGCTTCGAGCACCTGCGGGAGACGCTGGAGGCCGGTCGGGGCGCGGTGATAGCGCTGCCGCACATGGGCAACTGGGACCTCGCGGGGACCTGGGTGGCGCAGCAGGGCTACCCGTTCACCACGGTCGCGGAGCGGTTGAAGCCGGAGCGGCTGTTCGACCGGTTCGTGGAGTTCCGGGAGGGCCAGGGCATGGAGGTCCTGGCGCTGACCGGCGGTTCGGTGAACGTGATCGGGACGTTGGCGCGGCGGCTGCGCGAGGGCCGGCTGGTCTGCCTGGTGGGGGACCGGGACCTGTCGGAGGCGGGTATCGGGGTGACGTTCTTCGGTGAGGAGACCCGGATGCCGGCCGGTCCGGCGGCGCTGTGCCAGCGGACCGGGGCGGCGCTGATGCCGGTGACGCTCTGGTACGACGGTCCGGTGCTGCGGGGCCGGATCCACCCGGAGGTGCCGGTGCCCGAGGAGGGCGACCGCAAGGAGCGCACCCGGGCGATGACCCAGGCGATGGCGGGGGTGTGGGAGCGGGGCATCCGCGAGCACCCGCAGGACTGGCACATGCTGCAGAGGTTCTGGCTCGCCGACCTTCCGGTCCGTGAGACGGTGAAGGCGGCGCCCGCGGAGCGCGCGGAGGGGGCCCCGGAGCCGGTGGCCGAGGCCTCCGGGTCCTGATCCGTTCCGCCGTCCCGCCCGCACGACCGTCCGAAGGAGCTTGAGGAACCCGTGAAGATCGGCATCGTCTGCCCGTACGACTGGGACGTCCCCGGTGGGGTGCAGTTCCACATCCGGGACCTGGCCGAGCACCTGATCGGCCTGGGGCACGAGGTGTCGGTGCTGGCGCCGGCCGAGGACGACGAGGCGCTGCCGCCGTACGTGGTCCCGGCCGGGCGGGCGGTGGCGGTGCCGTACAACGGGTCGGTGGCGCGGCTGAGCTTCGGCATCCTGTCGGCGGCGCGGGTGCGGCGGTGGCTGCACGACGGCCGCTTCGACATCCTGCACGTGCACGAGCCGGCCGCGCCGAGCCTGTCGATGCTGGCCGCCTGGTCGGCGACCGGGCCGATGGTGGGGACGTTCCACACCTCCAACCCGCGGTCCCGGATGATGATCGCGGCCTCGCCGATCCTCCAGCCGGGGCTGGAGAAGATCCGGGCCCGGATCGCGGTGTCGGAGTACGCCCGGCGCACCCTGGTGGAGCACCTGGGCGGGGACGCGGTGGTGATCCCCAACGGCGTGGACGTGGGCTTCTTCGCGGAGGCCGAGCCGGACGAGCGCTGGACGGGCGGTGCGGCGAAGGGGGAGCCGGGCACGATCGGCTTCATCGGCCGGATCAACGAGCCGCGCAAGGGCCTGCCGACGCTGCTGGCGGCGCTGCCGAGGATCCTGGCGGAGCGGCCGGGGGTGCGGCTGCTGGTGGCGGGCAAGGGCGACGAGGAGGAGGCGGTCGCGGGCCTGGCGCCGGAGGTGCGCCGGCAGGTGGAGTTCCTCGGCATGGTGAGCGACCGGGACAAGGCCCGGCTGCTGCGCAGCGTGGACCTGTACGTGGCGCCGAACACCGGGGGCGAGAGCTTCGGGATCATCCTGGTCGAGGCGATGTCCGCGGGTGCGCCGGTGCTGGCGAGCGACCTGGACGCGTTCAAGCAGGTGCTGGACGGCGGGGACGCGGGCGAGCTGTTCCCGGTGGAGGACGCGGACGCGCTGGCCCGTACGGCGCTGCGGCTGCTGGGTGATCCGGCGCGGCTGGAGGAGCTGCGGGAGGCGGCTTCGCGGCACGTGCGGCGGTTCGACTGGTCGACGGTCGGCGCGGACATCCTGGCGGTGTACGAGACGGTGACGGCGGGCCAGGCGGCGGTGGTCGAGGAGGACGTGCGCAGCGGTCGGCGCGGCCGGTTCGGGCTGGCCCGGGACTGATCCCCGGGGTCGGTGGGGTTAGGGTCGGGCGTCCGTACCACTGCGATCCACGGGGGCGACGATGCCGCAGATCTCCGTCGACTACTCGGCCGACCTGGCCGGCACCTTCGACCGCCGGGGCCTCGGCCTGGCGATCAACCGGCTGGCCGAGGCGACGATCGACGCGAAGCCGGAGTCCTGCAAGACGGTGTTCCGGCAGAGCGAGCTGCTGGTGGTCGGGACCAGCGGGGCGGCCGGGGACACCCAGGTGTTCGTGGAGTTCCAGATCTTCCCGGGCCGTTCGCCGGAGGCGAAGGCGGCGCTGAGCGAGGGCGTGCTGGCGCTGCTGGCGCGGTTCGTCCGGCCGAGGCCGGGCACCCGGCTGTTCACGGCGGTGAACATCGCGGACATCGACCGGGAGAGCTACCGGAACGCGACCGCCCGGGGCTGAACCGGTGACACCGGGTAACGTAGCGGCCCGTGACTACCTGGATCTGGGCCGGCGTGGCCGTGGTGCTGTTCGGCATGTACCTGAGTTGGACGGCCGGTCGGTTGGACCGGCTGCACGCCCGGATCGACGCGGCGCGGGCGGCGCTGGACGCGCAGCTGGTGCGCCGGGCCTCGGTGGCGATGGAGCTGGCGACGTCCTCGCTGCTGGATCCGGCGGCCTCGTTGCTGCTGCTGGACGCGGCGCACGCGGCCCGGCAGGCCGATGACGAGCAGCGCGAGGTGGCGGAGAGCCAGTTGAGCCTGGCGCTGCGGGCGGTGTTCGAGGAGCCGGAGCAGATGGCGGCGCTGGTGGCGGAGCCGGGTGGCGAGGACGCGGTTCGTGAGCTGACGGCCGCGGTGCGGCGGGTGCCGATGGCCCGCCGGTTCCACAACGACGCGGTGCGGGCGGCGCGGGCGGTGCGCGAGCACCGGCTGGTGCGGTACTTCCGGTTGGCGGGGAAGGCGCCGTTCCCGTTGGCGTTCGAGATGGACGATGCACCGCCGCCCGCTCTCACGCCCGAAGGGGCGCCTGCTTAAGGTGTCCCCCGGATACGGCCCGTTTGTCGTGTCCCGTCGTCCTGGCTGGACTTGGTGGCGCATGAGTGGGCCATCCGGTCTGCCTACCATAGGGCGATAGCACTGATTCATCTTCGAGTGAGGTCTCACGTGTCCACGACCCCCACCACCGCAGACCAGCCGCAGATCGGCACCGCCCGGGTCAAGCGCGGCATGGCCGAGCAGCTCAAGGGCGGTGTGATCATGGACGTGGTCAACGCCGAGCAGGCCAAGATCGCCGAGGACGCCGGCGCCGTGGCCGTCATGGCCCTGGAGCGGGTTCCGGCCGACATCCGCAAGGACGGCGGCGTGGCCCGCATGTCCGACCCCAACATGATCGAGGAGATCATCGAGGCGGTCTCCATCCCGGTGATGGCCAAGTCCCGCATCGGCCACTTCGTCGAGGCCCAGGTGCTCCAGTCGTTGGGCGTCGACTACATCGACGAGTCCGAGGTGCTGACCCCGGCCGACGAGGTCAACCACTCGGACAAGTGGGCCTTCACCACCCCCTTCGTCTGCGGCGCCACCAACCTGGGCGAGGCCCTGCGCCGCATCGCCGAGGGCGCGGCCATGATCCGCTCGAAGGGCGAGGCCGGCACCGGCAACGTCGTCGAGGCCGTCCGCCACCTGCGCCAGATCAAGAACGAGATCGGCAAGCTGCGCGCGCTGGACAACAACGAGCTGTTCGCCGCCGCCAAGGAGCTGCGCGCCCCGTACGAGCTGGTCAAGGAGGTCGCCGAGCTCGGCAAGCTGCCGGTCGTGCTGTTCTCCGCCGGTGGCGTGGCCACCCCGGCCGACGCCGCGCTGATGCGCCAGCTGGGTGCCGAGGGCGTCTTCGTCGGCTCCGGCATCTTCAAGTCGGGCGACCCGGCCAAGCGTGCCGCCGCGATCGTGAAGGCCACCACCTTCTTCGACGACCCGAAGGTCATCGCGGACGCCTCCCGCAACCTGGGCGAGGCCATGGTCGGCATCAACTGCGACACCCTGCCGGAGACCGAGCGCTACGCCAACCGCGGCTGGTAACCACCCGCAGTTTCCGAGCCGGCCCGCCGCAGCGCCTCGGCGCGCGGCGGGCCGCGCCACGTAGTCCGTCGTAACGATCGATAGAGGTTGAAGACCGTGAGCACTCCTGTCATCGGCGTCCTCGCCCTCCAGGGCGACGTCCGCGAGCACCTGGTGGCGCTGGCCGAGGCCGACGCGCTCGCCCGTCCGGTGCGCCGCGCCGAGGAGCTGGCCGAGGTCGACGCGCTGGTGATCCCCGGCGGGGAGTCCACCACCATGTCCAAGCTGGCGCTGCTGTTCGGCGTGATGGAGCCGCTGCGCGAGCGGGTCGCCGACGGGATGCCGGTCTACGGCACCTGCGCGGGCATGATCATGCTGGCGGACAAGATCCTGGACGGCCGCGACGACCAGCAGACCGTCGGCGGCATCGACATGACGGTGCGCCGCAACGCCTTCGGCCGCCAGAACGAGTCCTTCGAGTCCGGGATCGAGTTCGCGGGCCTGGACGACGCGCCGGTGCACGGCGTCTTCATCCGCGCCCCCTGGGTCGAGGGGGTCGGCGCGGGCGTCAAGGTGCTGGCCGAGCTGCCCGCCGCGGACGGCCCGGAGAGCCGGATCGTCGCGGTGCGCCAGGGCAACCTGCTGGCCACCTCCTTCCACCCGGAGCTGACCGGCGACCACCGGGTCCACGCGTACTTCGTGCGGATGGTCGAGGAGCACCTCGCCGGTCGGTAGACCGCCGCCCACCGTGTGCGCCCCACCGCCGGCGACACCGGTAAGATCTCATCTGTTCATTTCCCTTTGGCGACGTAAAGGAGCTGGCGATGTCCGGCCACTCTAAGTGGGCTACCACCAAGCACAAGAAGGCCGTGATCGACGCCAAGCGCGGCAAGCTCTTCGCCAAGATGATCAAGAACATCGAGGTGGCGGCGCGCACCGGCGGACCCGACCCGGCGGGCAACCCGACCCTCTACGACGCCATCCAGAAGGCGAAGAAGAGCTCGGTCCCGATCGACAACATCAACCGCGCCGTCAAGCGCGGTGGCGGTCTGGAGGCCGGCGGCGCCGACTACCAGACCATCATGTACGAGGGCTACGGCCCGAACGGTGTCGCGGTCCTGATCGAGTGCCTCACCGACAACCGCAACCGCGCCGCCTCCGACGTGCGCGTCGCGATGACCCGCAACGGCGGCTCGATGGCCGACCCGGGCTCGGTCTCGTACCTGTTCACCCGCAAGGGTGTCGTCATCGTCCCCAAGGCCGACGGCGTGGACGAGGACAAGCTGTTCGAGGTCGTCCTGGACCAGGAGCCGGAGGAGATCAACGACCTCGGCGACTCGTTCGAGATCGTCTCCGAGGCCTCGAAGATGGTCGCCGTGCGCACCGCGCTGGTCGACGCCGGCGTCGACTACGACTCGGCCGAGGCCAACTTCCTCCCCAGCATGCAGGTCGAGCTGGACGTCGACGGCGCCCGCAAGATCCTGAAGCTGATCGACGCGCTCGAGGACAGCGACGACGTGCAGAACGTCTTCGCCAACTTCGACATCTCCGACGAGGTCGGCGCGCAGCTCGACGCCGAGTGATCACCGCCCAGTGATCGTCGGTGGGTGACCGGTCCCACTGCCCGGCCCGGTGGTCCCTGGACCACCGGGCCGGTGTCGTCGGCGGGGTTGTCGGACCCGGGCGGTAGCCTGCGGAGGTCCTTCGTGGCGAGTGGCAGGGAGACGGGCGAGTGGTGCGGGTACTGGGCGTGGACCCGGGGCTGACCAGGTGCGGGGTCGGCGTGGTCGAGGGCGCGCCGGGCCGGCCGCTGCGGATGGCCGGGGTCGGCGTGGTGCGCACCCCCGCCGAGGCGGAGATCGGGGAGCGGCTGCTCCAGGTCGAGCAGGGCATCGAGGCCTGGCTGGACGAGCACCGGCCCGACCTGGTGGCCGTCGAGCGGGTCTTTGCCCAGCACAACGTCCGCACCGTGATGGGCACCGCCCAGGCCAGCGCCGTCGCGATGCTCTGCGCCACCCGGCGCGGCATCCCCGTCACCCTGCACACCCCCAGCGAGGTCAAGGCCGCCGTCACCGGCTCCGGCCGGGCCGACAAGGCGCAGGTCACCGCCATGGTGCAGCGCCTGCTGCGGCTGGACGCGCCGCCCAAGCCCGCCGACGCCGCCGACGCGCTGGCGCTGGCCATCTGCCACATCTGGCGCGGCGGGGCGACCAACCGGCTGGAGGCCGCCGTCCGGGCCGCCCGCGCCACCTCCCGCTCCACTCCTCCGAAAGGCACCGTCCGATGATCGCCTTCGTGCAAGGGCCCGTGGCGGCCGTCTCCTCCGGGATCGCGGTGGTCGAGGTCGGCGGGGTCGGCATGGCCGTGCAGTGCACCCCGAACACCCTGGCCGGGCTGCGGCTGGGCGAGCCGGCCCGGCTGGCCACCTCGCTGGTGGTCCGGGAGGACTCGCTGACCCTGTTCGGCTTCGCGGACGACGACGAGCGCGCCGTGTTCGAGATCCTCCAGGCCGCGCCCGGCGTCGGCCCCAAGCTGGCGCAGGCGATCCTGGGCGTGCACAGCCCCGACGCGCTGCGCGCCGCGATCGCGGGCGGCGACGAGAAGGCGCTGGTCGCGGTGCCGGGCATCGGCAAGGCCAAGGCGGCCAAGCTGCTGCTGGAGTACAAGGACAAGCTCGGCGCCCCGCACGGGGCGGTGCCCGCGCAGAAGCCGATCGCGAGCGGCCCGGCGCCGTGGAGCGAGCAGCTGCACTCCGCGCTGACCGGCCTCGGCTACGCCCCGCGCGAGGCGGACGAGGCGGTCGCGGCCGTCACCCCGGAGGCCGAGGCGCAGGCGGTGACGGACGTCGGCGCCCTGCTCAGGCTCGCCCTGCGCGGCCTCAACCGCGCCCGCTGACCAACTGACGATCTGTCCTTTTGTCGACACCGGAGACTCTGGAGCCCGCGACGATGTACGACCCGGAACCCACCGACCGGCTGGTCACGGCCGCCGCCGACGGTGAGGACCAGGCGGTGGAGGCGGCGCTGCGCCCCAAGCTCCTGGACGAGTTCATCGGCCAGGAGCGGGTGCGCGAGCAGCTGTCGCTGGTGCTCCAGGCCGCCCGCCAGCGCGGCAGCGCGCCCGACCACGTGCTGCTGAGCGGCCCGCCCGGGCTCGGCAAGACCACCCTGTCCATGATCATCGCCGCCGAGCTGGGCGCCCCGATCCGGATCACCTCCGGCCCGGCCATCCAGCACGCGGGGGACCTCGCGGCGATCCTCTCCTCGCTCACCGAGGGCGAGGTGCTCTTCCTCGACGAGATCCACCGGATGTCCCGGCCGGCCGAGGAGATGCTCTACATGGCGATGGAGGACTTCCGGGTCGACGTGATCGTCGGCAAGGGCCCGGGCGCCACCGCCATCCCGCTGGAGCTGCCGCCCTTCACCCTGGTCGGCGCCACCACCCGGGCCGGCCTGCTGCCGCCCCCGCTGCGCGACCGCTTCGGCTTCACCGGGCACATGGAGTTCTACGCCCCGGCCGAGCTCCAGCGGGTGGTGCACCGCTCGGCCGCGCTGCTGGACGTGGAGATAGACCCGGCCGGCGCGGCCGAGATCGCCGGGCGCTCGCGCGGCACCCCGCGCATCGCCAACCGGCTGCTGCGCCGGGTCCGCGACTACGCCCAGGTCCGGCACGACGGCGTGGTCGACGCCGGGATCGCCGCCCAGGCGCTGGACGTCTACGAGGTGGACGCCCGCGGGCTGGACCGGCTGGACCGCGCGGTGCTGGACGCGCTGCTGCGGCTGTTCGGCGGCGGTCCGGTCGGTTTGTCGACACTGGCGGTCGCCGTGGGTGAGGAGTCGGAGACGGTCGAGGAGGTCGCCGAGCCCTTCCTGGTCCGCGAGGGCCTGCTCGCCCGCACCCCGCGCGGCCGGATCGCCACCGCGGCCGCCTGGCAGCACCTCGGCCTGACCCCGCCGGTCCAGACCACCCGCGGGCGTGTTCCGGCGCAGCCGGACCTGTTCCCCGCCGACGAAAGTTGACCGCCATCGGCTGAACGGGTGAGTCGGGCCGGTCGGTTCCCGGCCGGTGCTCCCGTGGTGGCGCACGGGAGAGCCGGGAGTGGCGTCCGGGGAAACTGTGCAGGCGGAGGGTCGCCACTTTCGGCGGCATGATGCGATGCTTGGCGTTGTCCGATCGATTCGGGGTCGCCTAGACTCCGCCGGACCGCCCCTCTCACCTGACGGGCCGACCAATACCACACAGGCCGCCGGCCGGCGGCCCGTAAAGGACCCTGGCTGCAGTGAACCTCATCATCCTTCTCCTCCCGATCATCGCGATCGTGCTCATGTTCCGGTCGCAGAAGAAGCGCCAGTCGCAGATGCAGCAGATGCAGACGGCGCTGGAGCCGGGGGCCGGTGTGCGCACCATCGGCGGTCTGTACGCCCAGGTGAAGGCGGTCAACGACGAGACCGTCGAGCTGGAGATCGCGCCCGGCGTGGTCACCCACTTCACCAAGAGCGCCATCGCGGCCGTCCTGGACCCCCAGGAGTACGACGCGATCATCAACGGCCGCCCCGCCGATGACGAGCTGCCCGAGCCGGAGGCCGAGGAGGCCGACGCCGAGCCGGTCGAGGACAAGCCGCTGTCGCTCTCCAAGGACAGCGCCGAGAAGGGCGACGTCGAGGGCGGGGCTCCCGCGAGCAAGTAGTACGGACGGGCAACCCGCCCGGCCGCGCGGCACAGTGCCGCGAGCCCACAGGACCTCAGGGCCGCAGAACCGCCGGACCCCTGTCCCGCCACGAGCCGGACGGGGGTCCGGTCGGGGAAGTGGCATGGACAGGGAGAAACGAGCAAGGTGGCAACACCCAAGTCGCGCCCGCGCGACGGCTACCCAGGGCGGGCGCTGGCCCTCATCCTGGTCGTCACCGTCGGACTGGTCGCCCTCATGTTCGGGACGGGCACCACCAAGCCCCGGCTCGGGATCGATCTCGCCGGTGGCACCAGCATCACGCTGACCGCGAAGTCGACCGACCCCAAGGCGATCACCAAGTCCAACATGGACATCGCCACCGGGATCATCGAGCGCCGCGTCAACGGTATGGGTGTCTCCGAGGCGGAGGTCCAGACCCAGGGCGACAACACGATCATCGTGAACATCCCCAAGGGCGGGAACCAGCAGAACGCGGCGGACCAGGTGGGTACCACCGCCAAGCTGTTCTTCCGTCCGGTCCTGGCCGTGGCGCCCAGCGGCGTCACCGCCCCGGCTCCCACGGGCACCCCGTCCGCCGCCGCCACCGGCACCCCGGGCGCGACCCCGCCCGCCGCCACGGCCGGCACCCCGTCCCCGGGCGCGAGCGCCACCAAGCAGGGCCGCCCCGAGAGCGAGGCGCTGGCCGCCGAGGGCGCCAGCCCGACCGCCGCGGCCACCGGCGCGAGCACCGCGCCCACCGCCCCCGCCACCGGCGCCCCGAGCGCCGCGGCCACCCCGCCGAGCGCCGCCGACCTCAGCGCCGCGATGACCCAGGGCACCGTGCCGCCGGAGCTGAGCGCCGCGTTCGCCGCCCTCGACTGCTCCAAGCCCGAGGTCCGCACCGCCCAGACCGGCCCCGACGACAAGGCCGTCGTCGCCTGCTCGCAGAAGCCCGAGAACGGCTACTACGAGAAGCTCGCGCTCGGCCCCGTCGCCGTGAAGGGCTCGGACGTCTCCAAGGCGCAGCCGACCCTCGACACCCAGACGGGTGCCGGCTGGCAGGTCCAGCTGCAGTTCAACGGCAACGGCACCGACGACTTCACCAAGGTCACCGGCCAGCTCGCCACCCAGGCCCCGCCGAACAACCAGTTCGCGATCGTCCTGGACAACCAGGTCGTCTCGCACCCCGAGGTCAAGAACGCGATCCCCGGCGGCAGCGCCGTGATCACCGGCCGCTTCACCCAGGCCGAGGCGCAGGACCTGTCCAACGTGCTCGGCTACGGCGCCCTGCCGCTGGAGTTCGTCAAGAGCGACATCACCACCGTCTCCCCGGCGCTCGGCAGCGACCAGCTCAAGGCCGGCCTGGTGGCCGGCGCGATCGGCATGCTGCTGGTGGTCGCCTACTCGCTGGTCTACTACCGCGGCCTCGGCCTGGTCTCGATCGCCGGTCTGCTCGTCTCGGCGGCCCTGACCTACTCGATCATGAGCCTGCTCGGCAACGCGATCGGCTTCGCGCTGAACCTGCCGGCGGTCTGCGGTGCGATCGTCGCGATCGGCATCACCGCCGACTCCTTCATCGTGTACTTCGAGCGCATCCGCGACGAGGTCCGCGAGGGCGCCCCGCTGCGCCCGGCGGTCCAGCGGGCCTGGCCGCGCGCCCGGCGCACCATCCTGGTCTCGGACTTCGTGTCCTTCCTCTGTGCCGCCGTCCTCTACGTGGTCTCGGTCGGCAAGGTCCAGGGCTTCGCCTTCACCCTGGGTCTGACCACCGCGCTCGACGTCGTGGTGATCTTCCTCTTCACCAAGCCGCTGATCACGCTGCTGGCCCGCCGCAAGTTCTTCCTGAACGGCCACCCGTGGTCCGGCCTGGACCCGAAGCGACTGGGCGCCCGCCCGCCGCTTCGCAGCAGCCGTCGCCGTAACCCTTCCTCTGCCGCCGTGAAGGAGGCCTGACACCGTGTCACGCTTCTCCAACCTGGGCCACCGGCTCTACCAGGGCGAGGTCAGCTTCGACTTCGTCGGTCGCCGCAAGCTCTGGTACTCCATCTCCGGCGTGATCGTGCTGGTCGCGGCGATCGGCCTGGCCATGGGCCTGCACCTGGGCATCGAGTTCAAGGGCGGCTCGGTCTACACCGTGGCCAAGCCCGGCCTGACGGTCTCCCAGGCGCAGGAAACCGCCGACGGGGTCGTCTCCTCGCACCCGCTGGTGCAGTCGACCGACAACGGCAAGATCCGCATCCAGGTCAGCACCGAGGAGCCGAAGAGCTCCGACGAGATCCGCTCCGAGCTCTCCCAGAAGCTCGGCGTGCCGCTGGACACCGTCGAGGCCCAGGTGATCGGCCCCAGCTGGGGCAAGCAGATCTCCCAGAAGGCGCTCACCGGCCTGGTCGTCTTCATGGTCCTGGTGACGGTCTACCTGGCGATCGCCTTCGAGTGGCGGATGGCGCTGGCCGCGCTGGTCGCCCTCATCCACGACCTCCTGATCACCATCGGCGTGTACGCCCTGGTGGGCTTCGAGGTCACCCCGGGTACGGTGATCGGCTTCCTGACGATCCTCGGTTACTCCCTCTACGACACGGTCGTCGTCTTCGACACCGTGAAGGAGAACACCAAGGGGATCACCAAGCAGAACAAGCTCACCTACAGCGAGGCCGCCAACGCGGGCCTCAACCAGACCCTGGTGCGCTCGCTCAACACCACCGTGGTGGCGCTGCTGCCGGTCGCCGCGCTGCTGTTCATCGGCGGCGGCTTCCTGGGCGCCGGCACCCTGAACGACATCTCGCTCGCGCTGTTCATCGGTCTCGCGGCCGGTGCCTACTCCTCGATCTGCGTCGCCACCCCGCTGCTGGCGCAGCTCAAGGAGGAGCAGCCGGAGATGAAGGCGCTGCGCAAGCGGGTCCTCCAGCACCGGGCCTCGGCCGCCGCCAAGGCGGAGGCCGGGGACGCCGTCACGGCGGACGGGGAGCCGGACGACGAGGAGCAGCCTGCGGGTATGGTCGGACAGCGTGGCCGCTCGGCCGGCACCCGTGCCAAGGGCCGTCCGTCCACCAAGCGCTGAACCCGACCACGAACCCGAGGAACCCACCGTGACCACCGCCGACACCGCACTGGCCGAGCTGCTGAACAGCCGGATCCGGGACGTCCCGGACTACCCGAAGCCGGGTGTGCTGTTCAAGGACATCGCGCCGCTGCTCGCCGACGCCGAGGCCTTCGGCGCCCTCACCCGGGCGCTGGCGGACCGGGCCGCGGAGCTCGGTGCGACCAAGGTCGTGGGCCTGGAGGCGCGCGGCTTCGTGCTGGCGGCCCCGGCGGCCTTCGCGGCCGGGCTCGGCTTCGTGCCGATCCGCAAGCAGGGCAAGCTGCCCGGCGAGGTGTTCCGGCGCTCGTACGAGCTGGAGTACGGCTCGGCGACGCTGGAGGTGCAGTGCGACGCCTTCACGCCCGGTGAGCGGGTGCTGGTGGTGGACGACGTGCTGGCCACCGGTGGCACCATCGGCGCCTCGCTGGACCTGGTGAAGGAGGCCGGGGCCGAGCTGGCGGGCGTCGTGGTGCTGATGGAGCTGGGCTTCCTGGACGGCCGCGAGCGGCTGGCCGGGCACCTGGGCGGCGCTCCGCTGGAGACGCTGGTCACGGTCTGAGGGACTCGTCGGAAGGACGGCGGTCGGGACATCCGACCGCCGTCCTTCCGTTTCCTGGCCCGGCCGGATGAACACCCCGGCGCCCGGCTCGGTACCATGAAGATTCATCCCCTCCCGGTTGTCCCGGACCGTTCGGGCCTCGGCAGGGGTCGGCCCCGGTGCCCCGAGGAGTAGTCCTTGCCCGACGAGGTTGTGCCCACGGCCGAAGCGGCCACCCCCGAAAACCGTCCCACGCCCTCGGGGGCCACCCCGGCACGCCCGGCGCCGACCTCCTCGCGTTCGCTCGGCCCCTCCGGCCGCGGTTCCACCGGCGGCATGCGGGCCCGGCTGGCCCGCCTGGGCGGCCAGCGCTCCAGCGTGCTCAACCCCGTCCTGGAACCGCTGTTCCGCTCGATCCGGGCCAACGACCCCAAGGCCGACCCGGCTCTGCTGCGCGACATCGAGAAGGCGTACGCGGTGGCCGAGAAGTGGCACCGCGGGCAGAAGCGCAAGAGCGGCGACCCGTACATCACCCACCCGCTGGCCGTCGCGACGATCCTGGCCGAGCTCGGCATGGACGCCCCGACGCTGATGGCCGGGCTGCTGCACGACACCGTCGAGGACACCGACTACGGCCTGGAGACCCTGCGCAAGGACTTCGGCGACTCGGTGGCCCTGCTGGTGGACGGCGTCACCAAGCTGGACCGGGTCAAGTTCGGCGAGGCCGCGCAGGCCGAGACCGTCCGCAAGATGGTCGTGGCGATGGCCAAGGACCCGCGGGTCCTGGTGATCAAGCTGGCCGACCGCCTGCACAACATGCGCACGATGCGCTACCTCAAGCGGGAGAAGCAGGAGAAGAAGGCCCGCGAGACGCTGGAGATCTACGCCCCGCTGGCGCACCGGCTGGGCATGAACACCATCAAGTGGGAGCTGGAGGACCTCGCCTTCGCGATCCTCTACCCCAAGATGTACGACGAGATCGTCCGGCTGGTCGCCGAGCGCGCCCCCAAGCGGGACGAGTACCTGGCGACCGTCATCGACCAGGTCCAGGGGGACCTGCGGGGCGCCCGGATCACCGCCTCCGTCACCGGCCGGCCGAAGCACTACTACTCGGTCTACCAGAAGATGATCGTCCGGGGCCGGGACTTCGCCGAGATCTACGACCTGGTGGGCATCCGGGTCCTGGTCGACACCGTCCGCGACTGCTACGCGGCGCTGGGCACCATCCACGCGCGGTGGAACCCGGTGCCGGGGCGGTTCAAGGACTACATCGCGATGCCCAAGTTCAACATGTACCAGTCGCTGCACACCACGGTGATCGGCCCCGGGGGCAAGCCGGTCGAGCTGCAGATCCGCACCTTCGACATGCACCGGCGGGCCGAGTACGGCATCGCCGCGCACTGGAAGTACAAGCAGCGCGCGGTGGCCGGGGCCTCCAAGGTCCGCACCGACACCCCGACCCAGGTCCGCAAGGACGACAAGGCCGGCGCCGTCAACGAGATGGCCTGGCTGCGGCAGCTGCTGGACTGGCAGAAGGAGACCGCCGACCCGGGCGAGTTCCTGGAGTCGCTCCGCTTCGACCTGGCCAGCAACGAGGTCTTCGTCTTCACCCCCAAGGGCGACGTGATAGCCCTGCCGGCCGGGGCGACCCCGGTCGACTTCGCCTTCGCGGTGCACACCGAGGTCGGCTACCGGACGATAGGCGCCCGGGTCAACGGGCGGCTGGTGCCGCTGGAGTCGACCCTGGAGAACGGCGACACCGTCGAGGTGTTCACCTCCAAGGCGGAGAACGCCGGCCCGTCCCGGGACTGGCTGGGCTTCGTCAAGTCGCCGCGCGCCCGCAACAAGATCCGCGCCTGGTTCTCCAAGGAGCGCCGCGAGGAGGCGATCGAGCACGGCAAGGAGGCGATCGTCCGGGCGATGCGCAAGCAGGGCCTGCCGATCCAGCGGATCCTGACCGGCGACTCGCTGGTCACCCTGGCCCACGAGATGCGCTACCCCGACATCTCCTCGCTCTACGCCGCGATCGGCGAGGGCCACGTCGCCGCGCCGAACATCGTGCAGAAGCTGGTCCAGGCGCTCGGCGGCGAGGAGGGCGCGACCGAGGACCTGGCGGAGACCGCCACCCCGACCCACGACAACCGGCGCGCGGTGCGCCGCCGGGCCAAGGGCGACCCGGGCGTGATCGTCAAGGGCGTCGAGGACGTCTGGGTCAAGCTCTCCCGCTGCTGCACCCCGGTGCCGGGCGACCCGATCGTCGGCTTCGTGACCCGCGGCAACGGCGTCTCGGTGCACCGCGCCGACTGCGTCAACGTGGAGGCGCTGAACCAGCAGCCGGAGCGCATGATCGACGTCGAGTGGGCGGCCACCCAGTCCTCGGTCTTCCTGGTGGCCATCCAGGTCGAGGCGCTGGACCGCTCGCGGCTGCTGTCGGACGTCACCCGGGTGCTCTCCGACCAGCACGTCAACATCCTGTCGGCGGCGGTGCAGACCTCCCGGGACCGGGTGGCGATGAGCCGCTTCACCTTCGAGATGGGCGACCCGAAGCACCTGGGCCACGTGCTCAAGGCGGTGCGCGGCGTCGAGGGCGTGTACGACGTCTACCGCGTCACCTCCGCCCGCAAGTAGCGGCGGCCCCCGCCGGCAGCACGGCGGGGGAACGCGGAAGGCCCCCGGGAACGGTCCCGAGGGCCTTCGCCGTCCAGCGTGCCGGGGCGATCAGCCGCTGAACTCCTCCTGGCTCTTGTGCGCCTGGTCCAGCAGGGTCCGCACGCCGTCCAGCTCGGACTCCAGCTTGGCGATCCTGGAGGCGTTGCCGGCCGCGCGGGCCTTGTCCAGGTCGGCCTGGATCTTGTCGGCCTTCGCCTGGAACAGGCCCACCATGCCGGCCGCGCGGGCCTTGGCCTCCGGGTTGGAGCGCGACCACTCGGCCTCCTCGGCCTCGCGGATCGCCCGCTCGACCGCGTTCAGCCGGCCGTCCAGCTTCGGACGGACCTCGCGCGGCACGTGCCCGATCGCCTCCCAGCGCTCGTTGACCTCGCGCAGCGCGGCCTTGGCGGCCTTGAGGTCGGTGATCGGCAGGATCGTCTCGGCCTCGGAGGCCAGCGCCTCCTTGAGCTTCTGGTTCTCCACCTGCTCGGCGTCCCGCTCGCTGAACACCGCGGAGCGGGCCTGGAAGAAGACGTCCTGGGCGCCGCGGAACCGCGCCCACAGCTCGTCCTCGATGTCCCGCTGGGCCCGGCCGGCGGCCTTCCAGCGCGCCATCAGGTCGCGGTAGGCGGCCGCGGTGCTGCCCCAGTCCGTGGACGAGGACAGCGCCTCGGCCTCGGACACCAGCGCCTCCTTGGTCTGCCGGGCCTTCTCGCGCTCGGCGTCCAGGGTGGCGAAGTGCGCCTTGCGGTGCTTGGAGAAGACCGAGCGGGCGTGCGAGAAGCGGTGCCACAGCTCGTCGTCGCTCTTGCGGTCCAGCCGCGGCAGGCCCTTCCAGGTGTCCACCAGGGCGCGCAGCCGGTCCCCGGCCTCCCGCCACTGGGTGGACTCGGCGAGCTGCTCGGCCTCGGTGACCAGGGCCTCCTTGGCCGCACGGGCCTCGTCCTGGGCCTTGGCGCGGGCGGCCTTGCGCTCCTCGCGCCGGCTCTCGATCTCGCCGGTGAGCGTGTCCAGCCGCTTGGCCAGACCCTCCAGGTCGCCGACCGCGTGCCCCTCGACCACCTGGGCGCGCAGGTGCTCCAGCGCGGCCAGGGCGTCCTTGGCGGCCAGGTCGGTGGTCCGCACCCGCTTCTCCAGCAGGCCGATCTCCACCTCGATGCCCTGGTACTTGCGCTCGAAGTAGGCGAGGGCCTCCTCGGGCGAGCCGGCCTGCCAGGAACCGACGACTCGTTCGCCGTCGGCCGTCCTGACGTAGACCGTGCCCTGCTCGTCCACACGGCCCCACGGGTCGCTGCTCATAGCGCGTCCTCCACATGACGTCGCGCCCGCGCCGGGGCGGCGCGCGTCCGTCGTCCACAGTTGATGTGCGACGGACCGAAAGAGTCCGCCGTCCCCGTCCGCCGTGCCTTGCTGCCGAGGGTGACGGCTAGGCGGGTCCGGGCACCCTATACAACGCCAACATAGGCGACCAGGCCCGGTGCTGTCCGCATCCGGGCCGGGCGATTTCGGTCCGGGGCCGTGCGGGGGCGGCGCGCAGGCCACCCGCCGACGACCCCGGAGTCGGTCAACCCTTCGCCACCGTAACGGAGTTGAAGGTGACGTCGGCCATCGGGTGGCCGTCCGACGAGCCCTCCAGGGTGCCCGCGGCGGCGATCTTCTGCACCACGTCCAGGCCGCCGGTGACCTTGCCGAAGGGGGTGTAGTTCGGGGGCAGCTTGGTGTCCTTGTAGACCAGGAAGAACTGGCTGCCGTTGGTGCCCGGACCGGAGTTGGCCATCGCCACGGTGCCGGCCGGGTAGGTCGCGCCGGTCAGGTTCTCGTCCGCGAACTTGTAGCCGGGGCCGCCGGAGCCGCCCGGGACGGTCGCGCTGGCGGTCGGGTCGCCGCACTGCAGCACGAAGATGCCGTCGGTGGTGAGGCGGTGGCACTTGGTGTGGTCGAAGTACTGCTCACCGGCCAGGAAGGCGAAGGAGTTCACGGTGTGCGGGGCCTTCGCCGCGTCCAGCGCGATCGTCACCTTGCCGCAGTTGCTGTCCAGCGTCATGGCGTACGAGCCGCCCGCGTCGATCGTCATGGCCGGCTCGGCCTGCCACTGCTTGCCGTTGGGCGCGCCCGGCGCCGGGGCGGCGCAGCCCTCGACCGGCTTGCGGGTCGGGGCGGACGGCTCCTCGGTACCGGTCGGCGCGGCCTGGGCGCTGTTCGAGGCCTTCTTGTCGCCCTTGTCGTCCGAGCTGAACGCGCCGGTGGCGATCAGGGTGCCACCGCCGGCCAGGACCACGACGGCGAGCGAGGCGCCCAGGATCGTGTTGCGCCGCCTGCGCGCGGCCTGGGCCTCGACCCGGCGCTCCAACTGGCGCTCGTACTTCTCTCGGGCGAGCTGCCGCCGCCGCTGTTCGCTGCTGACCACCGGCCGTGTCTCCTACGGATGTGCGGGAAAAGTGGATGGATTCCGGAGCGGATCATCGCATCCCTCGGCGGCCAAGTGTAGGGACCGGGCCTGTAAGAACCCGGTGAACCTGCCGGGCCGCGGCGCCCCGCCGCCCGTATCTGGTTCGCAACCGGACCCGCGGCGCCGGTAGGCTGCACCTGAATCACCACTGGTGGCATCACCACTGGCAGCCGCCGCAGCCGACCGCCACACACCCGAAGGACGCGCGTGTTCATCGCCGGATTCCCCGCTGGAGCCTGGGGCACCAACTGCTACCTGGTCGCTCCGGCGGCCGGCGAGGAGTGCGTCATCGTCGATCCCGGCCACCAGGCGGCCCGCGGCGTCGAGGAGATGGTCCGCGAGCACCGGCTGAAGCCCGTCGCCGTGCTGCTCACCCACGGCCACATCGACCACGTGGCCTCGGTGGTCCCGGTCTGCGGCGCCCGCGGCGTCCCGGCCTGGATCCACCCCGAGGACCGGTACATGATGTCCGACCCGGAGAAGGCGCTCGGCCGCTCCCTGGGCACCCAGCTGATGGGCGAGCTCACCGTCGGCGAGCCCGACGACGTGCGCGAGCTCACCGACGGCGGCGTGCTGGAGCTGGCCGGCCTGAAGCTCACCGTGGACCACGCCCCGGGCCATACCGGGGGGTCGGTGACCTTCCGGACGCCCGGTGCCGAGGACCTCCCCCCGGTGCTGTTCTCGGGCGACCTGCTGTTCGCCGGCTCCATCGGGCGTACCGACCTCCCGGGCGGGGACAGCGAGGCGATCATGAACTCGCTGGCCCGGGTGTGCCTGCCCCTCGACGACTCCACCGTGGTCCTCTCCGGCCACGGCGGTCAGACCACCATCGGCCGCGAGCGCGCCACCAACCCCTACCTCCGACAGGCAGCAGGGGCGGCAGGCGCCCCGGCTTTCCCGCGACGAGGAATGTGACGGAAGAGAAGTTGAGCACCTTCACCGCCCCCAAGGGCACCTACGACCTGCTGCCCCCCAGCTCCGCGACCTTCCTGGCGATCCGCGAGCGCATCGCCGCGCCCGCCCGCCGGGCCGGTTACGGCTACGTCGAGACCCCGGTCTTCGAGGACGTGAAGCTGTTCTCCCGTGGTGTCGGCGAGTCCACCGACATCGTCTCCAAGGAGATGTACACCCTCACCACCAAGGGCGGCGACGAGCTCGCGCTGCGCCCCGAGGGCACCGCCTCGGTGCTGCGCGCCGCGCTCCAGGCCAACCTCCACAAGCAGGGCAACCTGCCGGTCAAGCTCTGGTACTCGGGCTCGTACTACCGCTACGAGCGCGCCCAGAAGGGCCGCTACCGCCAGTTCTCCCAGGTCGGCGCCGAGGCGATCGGGGCCGAGGACCCGGCGCTGGACGCCGAGCTGATCATCCTGGCCGACGACGCCTTCCGCTCGCTCGGGCTGAGCGACTACTCGCTGCTGCTCAACAGCCTCGGCGACAAGCAGTGCCGCCCGGTCTACCGTGCCGCGCTGATCGACTTCCTCGCCGGCCTGGACCTGGACGAGGAGACCCGCCGCCGCGCCGAGATCAACCCGCTGCGCGTCCTCGACGACAAGCGCGAGTCGGTGCAGGCCCAGCTGGTCGGCGCCCCGATGCTGCGCGACTACCTGTGCGAGGCCTGCAAGGCGTACGACGAGAAGGTCCGCGAGCTGCTCACCGCGGCGGGCGTGGCCTTCGTGGACGACCCCAAGCTGGTGCGCGGCCTGGACTACTACACCCGCACCACCTTCGAGTTCGTGCACAACGGCCTCGGCGCCCAGTCCGCGATCGGCGGCGGCGGCCGCTACGACGGCCTGTCCGAGATGATCGGCGGCCCGGCGCTGCCGTCCGTCGGCTGGGCGCTCGGCGTGGACCGCACCTACCTCGCACTGGAGGCCGAGGGCGTCGCCCTCGACCTGCCGGCGGCCACCTCCGTCTACGCCGTCGCGCTCGGCGAGGAGGCCAAGAACACCCTGTTCGCCAAGGTGGTCGAGCTGCGCCGGGCCGGCGTGGCCACCGACCTCGCCTTCGGCGTCAAGAGCATCAAGAACGCCATGAAGTCCGCCGACCGGTCCGGCGCCCGCTTCGCCCTGATCGCCGGGGACCGGGACCTCGCCGAGGGCGTCGTCCAGCTCAAGGACATGAGCACCGGCGAACAGACCCCCGTCGCCCTCGACGCACTCGTCACCACCCTGAAGGAGAAGCAGCTGTGATCCGCACGCACGACGCGGGCACGCTCCGCCCGGAGCACGCAGGCACCACCGTCACCCTGGCCGGCTGGGTCGCCCGCCGCCGCGACCACGGCGGCGTCGCCTTCATCGACCTGCGCGACGCCTCCGGCACCGTGCAGATCGTGGTCCGCGACCTCGACTCGGTACACGGCCTGCGCGCCGAGTACTGCGTCAAGGTCGTCGGCGACGTCCGGGTCCGCCCCGAGGGCAACGAGAACCCCGACATCCCGACCGGCGCCGTCGAGGTCGTCGTCAGCGCGATCGAGGTGCTCTCCGAGGCCGCCCCGCTGCCCTTCCCGGTCGCCGAGTACGAGCCGGGCACGGTCAACGAGGAGGTCCGGCTGCGCTACCGCTACCTGGACCTGCGCCGCGAGGGCCCGGCCAAGGGCCTGCGCCTGCGCTCCAAGGTCAACAACATCATCCGCCGGGTGATGGAGGAGAACGACTACCTCGACATCGAGACGCCGTACCTCACCCGCTCCACCCCCGAGGGCGCCCGCGACTTCCTCGTCCCGGTCCGCCTCCAGCCCGGCCACTGGTACGCCCTGCCGCAGTCGCCCCAGCTGTTCAAGCAGCTGCTGATGGTGGCCGGCATGGAGCGCTACTACCAGATCGCCCGCTGCTTCCGCGACGAGGACTTCCGCGCCGACCGGCAGCCGGAGTTCACCCAGCTGGACATCGAGGCCTCGTTCGTCGACCAGGAGGACGTCCTGGCCCTCGGCGAGAAGATCGTCGGCTCCATCTGGCGCGAGGTGCACGGGTACGAGATCCCGAACCCGCTGCCCCGGATGACCTACGCGGACGCCATGGGCCGCTACGGCTCGGACAAGCCGGACGTCCGCTTCGGCCAGGAACTCACCGACCTGACCGAGTACTTCAAGGGCACCGAGTTCCGCGTCTTCCAGGCCCCGTACGTCGGCGCCGTGGTCATGCCCGGCGGCGCCTCGCAGCCGCGCAAGCAGCTGGACGCCTGGCAGGACTGGGCCAAGGCGCGCGGCGCCAAGGGCCTGGCCTACGTGCTCATCGACGCCGAGACCGGCGAGCTGCGCGGCCCGGTCGCCAAGAACCTCTCCGCGGAGCATCTGGCCGGCCTCGCCGCCGCCGCGGGCGCCAAGAACGGCGACGCGGTCTTCTTCGCGGCCGGCAAGGAGCGCGCCTCCCAGGAGCTGCTCGGCGCCGCCCGTCTGGAGATCGGCCGCCGCTGCGAGCTGATCGACGAGTCCCAGTGGGCCTTCCTCTGGGTCGTCGACTTCCCGATGTTCGAGCCGATCGAGGACGACAAGGGCCAGTTCCAGGGCTGGCACGCGGTGCACCACCCGTTCACCGCCCCGACCGCGGAGTCGCTGGCCACCTTCGACACCGACCCGGGCTCGGCGCTCTCCAACGCCTACGACCTGGTCCTCAACGGCTCGGAGCTGGGCGGCGGTTCGATCCGTATCCACCAGCGCGACGTGCAGAAGCGGGCGTTCGACGCGATCGGTCTCTCCGAGGAGGAGGCGGCCTCGCAGTTCGGCTTCCTGCTGGACGCCTTCAACTACGGCCCGCCGCCGCACGGCGGTGTCGCCTTCGGCCTGGACCGCATCGTCACCCTGCTGGGCGGGTACGACACCATCCGGGACGTCATCGCCTTCCCGAAGACGTCCACCGGCGGCGACCCGCTGACCGGCGCCCCGACCCCGATCACCCCGGCGCAGCGCCGCGAGGCCGGCGTGGACGCCAAGCCGAAGGTCCGCGAGGACGCCAAGGGCGAGGCCCAGCCCCAGTCCTGACACCGCGTCATCCGCTAACCTGCAACGGCCCCGGACGGCTCACCCGCCGTCCGGGGCCGGTCCACAACGGTGTGTGACACAGGGAGGGTTGACTCTTGCAGGTGACCACAAGAATCGAATGTCCGGAGGACGCCCCGGCGACCAGACGCGTCCACATGGCCGCGTTCCCCGGCCCGGACGAGGCGGACCTGGTGGACGCGCTGCGCCGCGACCCCGCCTGGCTGCCCGGGCTGTCCGTGGTGGCGGTCGACGGGGCCGGGCTGGTGATCGGCCACGCGCTGCTCACCCGGTTGCTCGTCGGCGACGGCAAGGCGCTGGCGCTCGGGCCGGTCGCGGTGGCGCCCGAGTGGCAGCGCCGGGGCGTCGGCGAGCTGGTCGTCCGGGCCGCGCTGGCGGCGGCCGAGGACGCGGGCGAGAAGCTCGTGGTCGTCCTCGGCGACCCGGAGTACTACGCGCGGTTCGGCTTCGCACCGGCCGGGCGGCACGAGGTCACCGGCCCGTTCGAGGTGCCGGAGGCGTACTTCCAGGTGCTGCCGCTGCCGTCGTACGACGGCACCCCGCGCGGGCTCTGCCGCTACCCCGAGCCCTTCGTCGCCGTCTAGCCTCTCCCAGGCACCTCTCCCCAGGGCCGGTCCACGAGACCGGCCCCGGTCGCCACAGCCCCCCGCCGACCTGCGGAACCGGCCGTGGGCGCCTACGGTGAGTGCTGATCAGCATTCAGCCGGACGGAGGAACCGAGGGTGGCCGAGCAGCAGCGGACCGGGAAACCGGCGCGACTGGCCAGGAAGCCGTACGAGCGGGAGCTGCTGCGCCTCCAGGAGGAGCTGGTGAAGCTCCAGGAGTGGGTGCGCGTCGAGGGCGCCCGGCTGGTGGTGGTCTTCGAGGGGCGCGACGCCGCGGGCAAGGGCGGGGCGATCAAGCGGGTGACGGAGTACCTCAACCCCCGCATCGCCCGGGTCGCGGCGCTGCCCACACCGACCGAGCGGCAGAAGACCCAGTGGTACTTCCAGCGGTACGTCGAGCACCTGCCGGCCGCCGGGGAGATCGTCCTGTTCGACCGCAGCTGGTACAACCGCGCGGGCGTCGAGCGGGTGATGGGCTTCTGCACCGACGAGGAGTACTGGCAGTTCCTGCACCAGTGCCCGACCTTCGAGCGGATGCTCACCGAGTCGGGCGTCCTGCTGCGCAAGTACTGGTTCTCGGTGAGCGACACCGAGCAGCAGCGGCGCTTCCGGGACCGGCTGGAGGACCCGATGAAGCGCTGGAAGCTCTCCCCGATGGACGTCGAGTCGATCACCCGCTGGGAGGACTACTCGCGGGCCAAGGACGAGATGTTCATCCACACCGACACCCCGGACTCGCCGTGGCACGTGGTGGAGAGCGACGACAAGCGCCGGGCCCGGATCAACATGATCGCCCACCTGCTGTCCACCGTGCCGTACCACGAGATCAGGGAGCCGCGGGTGCAGCTGCCGCCCCGCCCCGCCTCGCGCGGCTACGAGCGGCCCCCGCGGGACCTCCAGAAGTACGTCCCGGACCACGCCGCCGGGCTGGAGTAGGACGGGCCCGCGCAGCTCTTGGCGGGCTGTCCGAGCCCTCGCATAGGCTTCCGGTGTGGACGAACCGGACCTCTTCACCGCCGCCGCCGAGGAACGCCAGACCAGGGAGCCCGGCCGGGCGCCCCTGGCCGTACGGATGCGTCCGCGCACCCTGGACGAGGTGGCCGGGCAGCGGCAGCTGCTGAAGCCCGGCTCGCCGCTGCGCCGCCTGGTCGGGAGCTCGCGCGGCCCGGCGGCGACCAGCTCGGTGATCCTCTGGGGCCCTCCCGGCACCGGCAAGACCACCCTGGCGCACGTGATCAGCCAGGCGGTCGAGGGCCGCTTCGTGGAGCTGTCCGCGATCACCGCCGGGGTCAAGGAGGTCCGGGCGGTGATCGACGGTGCCCGGCGGGCGGTCGGGATGTCCGGCCGGGAGACGGTGCTCTTCCTGGACGAGATCCACCGCTTCTCCAAGGCCCAGCAGGACTCGCTGCTGCCCGCCGTGGAGAACCGCTGGGTCACCCTGATCGCGGCGACGACGGAGAACCCGTACTTCTCGGTGATCTCCCCGCTGCTGTCCCGCTCGCTGCTGCTCACCCTGGAGTCGCTGACCGACGAGGACATCCGGGCGCTGCTGCGCCGCGCGGTGGCCGACGAGCGCGGGCTGGAGGGGGCGCTGGAGCTGACCGCGGAGGCCGAGGACCACCTGGTGCGCCTGGCCGGCGGGGACGCCCGGCGGGCGCTCACCACGCTGGAGGCGGCGGCCGGGGCGGCGCTGGAGAAGGGCGAGCCGAGCATCACGCTGGCCACCACCGAGACGGCGGTCAACCAGGCGGCGGTGCGCTACGACAAGGACGGCGACCAGCACTACGACGTGGCGAGCGCGCTGATCAAGTCGATCCGCGGCAGCGACGTGGACGCCACCCTGCACTACCTGGCCCGGATGATCGAGGCGGGGGAGGACCCGCGGTTCATCGCCCGCCGGCTGATGATCTCGGCCAGCGAGGACGTCGGCCTGGCCGACCCGACGGCCCTGCAGACGGCGGTGGCGGCGGCCCAGGCGGTGGCCCTGATCGGCTTCCCGGAGGCCCGGATCATCCTCTCCCAGGCGGCCATCGCGCTGGCCCTGGCGCCCAAGTCCAACGCCGCCTACCTGGCGATCGACGCGGCGCTGGCGGACGTCCGGCAGGGCCTGGCGGGCGCCGTCCCGTCCCACCTGCGGGACGCGCACTACGGCGGCGCGGGCAAGCTCGGCCACGGCAAGGGCTACCGCTACCCGCACGACCTGCCGGAGGGCATCGCCGCCCAGCAGTACGCGCCGGACGCGGTGCACGGCCGGGAGTACTACCAGCCGACCAGGCGCGGTGGCGAGGCCCGGTACGCGGAGGTCGTGGAGTGGACGCGCGGGCGGCTGCGCGGGGAGCGCAGGGTGGAGAAGAAGGCCGAGCAGAAGCCCGAGCAGAAGCCGCGGAAGGCGGCGGCGGGGGCCGAGGAGCAGCCCGGGGAAAAGGGCGAGTGATCCACCGGTATACTCGATCGGAGTGCCATGTCCCGGGACGGCGGCGGGGGAGACCCCACCGACCGGCCGCACCAGCGGGACACCGGCCGTAGGCCCCCTCGAGGGGCCCGCACCAGGAGCGTCGCGCACCGTTTCGGTGTCGCGGACGGGCCCGGATTCCGGGCCGGTCCGTGTGACCAGCACTTCCGTGCCCGGCTCCGGAGAGCGGCTGACCGCATCGCCTCGGCGATGGGTTGTCTCCGGGTCGCGAGATGCGACCTCCGTCAACACCTGGTGAAGCCGTATTCGTAAGCAAGGAAGGTTTGGTTCATGGCGAACCAGAAGCGTCCCAAGGTCAAGATCGCGCGTGCGCTCGGCGTGCCGCTGACCCCGAAGTCCGTCAAGTACTTCGAGGCCCGCCCGTACCCGCCCGGCCAGCACGGCCGTGGCCGCAAGCAGAACTCGGACTACAAGGTCCGTCTGCTCGAGAAGCAGCGTCTGCGCGCCCAGTACGACCTGAGCGAGAAGCAGATGGCGCGCGCGTTCGACCGCGCGAAGAAGGCCGAGGGCAAGACCGGTGAGGCGCTCGTCGCCGACCTGGAGACCCGTCTGGACTCCCTGGTCCTGCGTTCGGGCATCGCCCGCACCATCTACCAGGCCCGCCAGATGGTCGTCCACGGCCACATCGAGGTCAACGGCGGCAAGGTCAACAAGCCGTCGTTCCAGATGAAGCCGGGCTTCGTGGTCACCGTCCGCGAGCGCTCCAAGGAGAAGGTCCCCTTCCAGGTCGCCCGTGAGGGTGGCTACGCGGGTGAGGGCCAGACCCCGAAGTACCTCGAGGTCAACCTGAAGGCCCTGGCCTTCCGCCTGGACCGTGCGCCGCAGCGCAAGGAGGTCCCGGTGATCTGTGACGAGCAGCTGGTCGTCGAGTACTACTCGCGCTGACCCGGTTCCGCTCTTCGCGACACCACGAGCGAGCCCCCGCCGCCTTTCGAGGCGACGGGGGCTCGCCCCTTTTCCGCTGTTCCCGCTGTTCCTCCCGCTGCCGTCAGATGCTCTCGCCGGCCATCGCGGCGGCCAGCCGCAGGTGCGGGCGGGCCTCCTCGGCGCGGCCCTGGCGCTCCAGGGTGCGGCCGAGCATCAGCCGGGCGTAGTCCTCGGCCGGGTCGGCCTCCAGGATCCGCAGCAGCTCGGCCTCGGCGCGCCGCAGCTGGGCCGAGTGGAAGTAGCTGCGGGCCAGCAGCATCCGGACCGAGAGGTTGGTCGGCTCCTCGGCCAGGACGCCTTCGAGCATGCGGGCCGCGTCGGTGTACGCCTTGGAATCGAAGTAGAACTTCGCCATGCGGTACTCGTTGGCGGCGTTGTGGACGGCCATGGTGCTCCTTCCGAGCAGTTCCTTGCCTCCTCAAGCAATCGGCAAGTTTCAACTATTCCGCACCGCCGAGGGCGCCGGCGCGGGCGGCACCGCGCGGGGATCCGGCACCGGCTCCGCGCCCTCCGCCGCGCCCCCGCCGCCGAGCGCCCGGGCGACCGCCGCGTCCAGGTCCAGCAGGGTGCCGGCCTCGTAGCACTCCTCGTACTCCTGGGCGCTCAGCCCGGCCAGGGCCCGCTCCGCGCACTCCTGGTGCGGGCCGAAGAAGTTCCGCGAGCCCAGGAACGGGTTGCCGACCGCGCGCCAGATCCGGTGCGCGGCCCCCTGGAGCACCCGGGCCTCGCGCAGGTCGCCCGGCTCGCCCGGGCGGCTCGGCTCGGTCTCCAGCAGCGCCAGCAGGTCGATGCCCAGCACGATGCCGAGCAGGTCGCGGAAGAGGTGGTTCAGCCGCACGCACTCCCGGGCCAGCATCCGGGCGGGCTGGACCGCGCCGTCC
Organism: Kitasatospora sp. NPDC001225; assembly: GCF_053597855.1. Taxonomy (NCBI): domain Bacteria; kingdom Bacillati; phylum Actinomycetota; class Actinomycetes; order Kitasatosporales; family Streptomycetaceae; genus Kitasatospora; species Kitasatospora sp. NPDC001225. Next base: position 6,112 of record NZ_JBSFJC010000071.1, on the reverse strand, counting down.
AGCCAGTGCGAGTACGCCATCGCGTAGAGCACGTACCCGTAGGCCCACTGCTCGCCGTGCTCCTCGCACAGCTCGCGGGCCTGGCCGAACCAGAGCTCGCCGCTGTCCAGGTCGCCCTGGAACAGGTAGGCCAGGCCCAGCTCCAGCATGGCCATCACCACGTTGCTGTTGAGCTCGCCGATGGTCCGGTAGTGCCAGAGCGCCTCCTCGAACAGCTCGGCGGCCCGGTCGGGGTCGTCGCCGACCAGGGCGACGCAGCCCTGGCGGTGGACGGCGTGGGCCAGGGCCCGGTCGTCGCCGGTGTTCAGGGCCTGGCGGCGGCACTCCTCCAGCGCCGGGCGGGCGAAGCCGAGGTCGCCCTGGAGGGTGGCCGTGTAGCCGGTCACCCAGAGCGCCTTGGCCCGGGCCTCGGTGGGCTCGCGATCCAGGGCGAGCGCCCGGTCCAGCCAGTGCCGCCCCTCGCCGAGGTGGCCGCAGCCGATCCAGTAGAACCAGAGGGTGCCGGCCAGCAGCAGGGCGATCTGCTCCTCGCCGGGCTCGGCGAGGCAGAACTCCAGCGCCGCGCGGAGGTTGCCGTGGGCCAGCTGGGTGCGCTCGGCGGTCTCCGCCTGCCGGGGGCCGAACCACTCGACCTCGCCCCAGGTGGCGACGCCCAGGTACCAGTCCCGGTGGCGGCGCAGCAGCCGCGGCTCCTCGCCTGCGGCCCGCAGCCACTGGCCGCCGTACTCGCGCAGGGTGTCCAGCAGCCGGAAGCGCACGCCGAAGGCGCTGTCCTCGCGCAGCACCACGGACTTGGCGACCAGCTCGTCGAGCAGGTCGAGCACCTCTTCGGCCTCGATGCCCTCGCCGGCGCAGACGTACTCGGCGGCCTCCAGGTCGAAACCGCCGGCGAAGACCGACAGGCGGGCCCAGAGTAAACGTTCCTGCACGGTGCAGAGCTCATGGCTCCAGCCGATCGTCGTGCGCAGCGCCCGGTGCCGGGGCAGAGCAGTCCGGGAGCCGCCGGTGAGCAGCCGGAAGCGGTCGTCCAGCCGGGCGGTGACCTGCTCCACCGACAGCGCGCGGAGCCGGCCGGCGGCCAGCTCCACGGCCAGCGGGATGCCGTCCAGCCGGCGGCAGAGCAGCGCGACCGCCTCCGCGTTGTCCTCCGTCACCTCGAAGGACGGCAGCACCGCCCGGGCCCGGTCGGCGAACAGCCGCACCGCGTCCGGCAGCGCGCCCGACCGCACCGGGCCGGCGGGCGCCGGGCCGACCGGCAGCGGCGCGAGGGTCAGCAGGTGCTCGCCCGAGGCCCGCAGCGCGGTGCGGCTGGTGGTCAGCAGCCGCAGCTCGGGCAGCGCCCGCAGCAGCGCGTCGGCCAGTTCGGCGCAGGCCTCCACCAGGTGCTCGCAGCCGTCCAGCACCAGCAGCAGGCGCCGGCCGTCCAGCCGGTCGGTCAGGACGTCCAGCGGCGGACGGGCGCCGCTGTCGGTGAGCCGCAGCGCCTCCAGGACGGCGTGGCCGAGCAGCAGCCGGTCCTGCACGGGGGCCACGTCCACCAGCCAGGTGCCGTCCGGGAACGCGTCGGCCGCCCGGGCCGCCGCGCGCAGGGCCAGCCGGCTCTTGCCCACGCCGCCCGGCCCGGTGACCGTCACCAGCCGGGCCGTGGCCAGCAGGCCGGCCAGCTCGGCCAGCTCGCCCCGCCGCCCGACGAAGCCGGTCAGCTCGGCCGGCAGCCGGCCGGGCTCCGGCTCGGGCGGCCCCGCCTCGGGCCCCGCGGGCTCCGCTCTCCAGTCCCCGGCCAAGGGCTGCTCCCCGTGCTCCAGGCCGGACCGTCGCGGTCCGGACGTGCGTCGGGCCGTACGGGCGACGGCCTGCCAGGCAGAACGAGGTGACCGGCCGGTAGGTTACGCGCGCCGATCGCACACCCGACCGGATCGCCGGGGAGAGAACCCGGTCCGGAAACCGGGCGTCGGCGCGATAGGGTTCCCTCTGAAGAGCTGCAAGGCGAGGGAGCGCGCAAAGGTGTCCGTGGGAGAGCTGGCCGGATTGCTCGTCGCCGTCTTCTGGGCGGTCCTGGTCACCCTGCTCGCCGTGGTGCTGGTCCGCCTCTCCCGGGTCCTCAAGGAGGCCGCCGTCCTGGTCTCCGCCGTCACCGAGCAGGCCGTCCCGCTGCTGACCGACGCGGGCGCCGCGGTGCGCAGCGCCAACGAGCAGCTGGAGCGGGTGGACGAGATCACCGCCAACGTGCAGGACGCCGCCGCCAACGCCAACGCGCTCTCCTCCACCGTGGCCGCCACCCTGGGCGGACCGCTGGTGAAGGTCGCGGCGTTCAGCTACGGCGTGCGCAAGGCCGTCGCCCGGCAGCAGGGCGGCGTGCCGCCGGCGCCCTCGCAGGCCGGCGAGCGCGAGGAGCTGGCCCGGCTGATCCGGGCCGAGGTCCGCGCCGCGACGGCGCCCAGGAACGGACTGTTCTCCCGGGTCCGGCGCGCGGTGAGGGGCTGACGGCATGGTGCGACGCATCTTCTGGATGGCGGTCGGCGCCGGCGCCACCGTCTGGGCCATGAACAAGGCCAACGAGGCCGTGCACCGGCTGACCCCGGACAGCCTCTCCGGCACCGCCGCCCGCGGCGCGCTGCACCTGGGCGACCTGGCCAAGCAGTTCGCCCAGGACGTGAGGGCCGGCATGGCCGAGCGCGAGGAGCAGCTGAAGGACGACCTCGGGCTGCACGGCACCGCCGTGGTGGAGCCCCGCGGCGACCGCCGGGTCCTGCGCGGCGAGCCGCAGTACCGAGCTATCTCGGCGGTGCCCGGTAGCCCGGCCGCCGCCCTGCCTCCGTCCCGCAGCGCCCGTACCACCCCCCAGACCACTGAAGAAACGCCCCGCCGCGCCCTGCCGCCGCGGGGCGGCACCCCGAACCGGAAGGACCACTAATGGAGTCGGCTGAGATCCGCCGCCGCTGGCTGCGCTTCTTCGAGGAGCGCGGCCACACCGTCGTTCCGTCGGCGTCCCTGGTCGCCGACGACCCCACCCTGCTGCTCGTCAACGCCGGCATGGTGCCGTTCAAGCCCTACTTCCTGGGCGAGGTCAAGCCGCAGTTCTCGCGCGCCACCAGCGTCCAGAAGTGCGTGCGCACCCTGGACATCGAGGAGGTCGGGAAGACCACCCGGCACGGCTCCTTCTTCCAGATGTGCGGCAACTTCTCCTTCGGCGACTACTTCAAGGAAGGAGCCATCAAGTTCGCCTGGGAGCTGCTCACCACTCCCGTCGCGGACGGTGGCTACGGCCTGGAGAAGGAGAAGCTCTGGATCACCGTCTACAAGGACGACGACGAGGCCGAGCAGATCTGGCGTGACGTCATCGGCGTGCCCTCGGAGCGCATCCAGCGCCTGGGCATGAAGGACAACTTCTGGTCGATGGGCGTCCCCGGCCCGTGCGGCCCGTGCTCGGAGATCAACTACGACCGCGGCCCCGCGTACGGCGAGGAGGGCGGCCCGGCCGTCAACGGCGAGCGCTACCTGGAGATCTGGAACCTGGTCTTCATGCAGTACGAGCGCGGCCACGGCGACGGCAAGGACGGTTTCGAGATCCTCGGCGACCTGCCGAGCCGGAACATCGACACCGGCCTCGGCCTGGAGCGCCTCGCCGCCATCCTGCAGGGCGTCGACAACCTCTTCGAGATCGACACCAGCCGGATGATCCTCGACCGCGCCGCCGAGCTCACCGGCCACACCTACGGCGCCGACCACAAGGCGGACGTCTCGCTGCGCGTGGTCACCGACCACATCCGCACCGCGCTGATGCTGATCGGCGACGGCGTCACCCCCGGCAACGAGGGCCGCGGCTACGTGCTGCGCCGCATCCTGCGCCGCGCCATCCGCAACATGCGCCTGCTGGGCGCCACCGGCGTGGTGGCCAAGGACCTCACCGACATCGCCATCAAGGCGATGGCCCCGCAGTACCCGGAGCTGGAGAGCGACCGCAAGCGCATCGAGACGGTCGTCGTCGGCGAGGAGGCGGCCTTCCTCCAGACCCTGAAGGCCGGCACCAACCTGCTGGACGCCGCGGTCACCGAGACCAAGCAGTCCGGCGGCGCGGTGCTCTCCGGCGACCAGGCGTTCAAGCTGCACGACACCTACGGCTTCCCGATCGACCTGACCCTGGAGATGGCCGAGGAGCAGGGCCTCCAGGTGGACGAGGCCGGCTTCCGCCGCCTGATGCAGGAGCAGCGGGACCGCGCCAAGGCCGACGCCAAGGCCAAGAAGATGGGCCACGCCGACGTCGCCGCGTACCGCGAGGTCGCCGACACGTCCGGCGCCAGCGTCTTCACCGGCTACTCGCTCACCGAGGGCGAGGCCACCGTGGTCGGCCTGCTGGTGGACGGCGTCCCGGCGCCGGCCGCCTCCGAGGGCGACGAGGTCGAGATCATCCTCGACCGCACCCCGTTCTACGCCGAGGGCGGCGGCCAGCTCGCCGACCAGGGCCGGATCCGGCTGGAGTCCGGCGCGGTGGTGGAGATCCGCGACGTGCAGCAGCCCGTCCCGGGCGTCATCGTGCACTCCGGCGGGGTGCTGTTCGGCGAGGTCGTGCTGGGCGCCTCGGCGTACGCCACGATCGACACCGAGCGCCGCCGGGCGATCGCCCGCGCCCACTCGGCCACCCACCTGACCCACCAGGCGCTGCGCGACGCGCTCGGCCCGACGGCCGCCCAGGCCGGCTCCGAGAACGCCCCCGGCCGCTTCCGCTTCGACTTCGGCTCGCCCGCCGCCGTTCCCGGCAGCGTGCTGGTCGACGTCGAGCAGAAGATCAACGACGTGCTGACCCGCGAGCTGGAGGTCACCGCCGAGGTCATGACGATGGACCAGGCCCGCAAGGCCGGCGCCATCGCGATGTTCGGCGAGAAGTACGGCGACGAGGTCCGGGTCGTCACCATCGGCGACTTCTCCAAGGAGCTGTGCGGCGGCACCCACGTCGGCAACACCGCCCAGCTGGGCCTGGTGAAGCTGCTCGGCGAGTCCTCGATCGGCTCCGGCGTGCGCCGCGTCGAGGCGCTGGTCGGCAGCGACGCCTACCGGTTCCTGGCCCGTGAGCACACCGTGGTCGCCCAGCTCACCGAGCTGGTCAAGGGCCGTCCGGAGGAGCTGCCGGAGAAGATCTCGGGCATGCTCGCCAAGCTCAAGGACGCCGAGAAGGAGATCGAGCGCTTCCGCGCCGAGAAGGTGCTGGCCGCCGCGGCGGGCCTGGCCGACTCGGCCGAGGACGTGCACGGCATCGCCGTGGTCGCCGCGCAGGTCGCCGACGGCGTGGGCGCGGACGAGCTGCGCAAGCTGGTCCTGGACGTGCGCGGCCGCCTCGGCTCGCGCCCGGCCGTGGTCGCCGCCTTCACCGTGGCGAACGACCGCCCGCTGACCGTGATCGCCACCAACGAGGACGCCCGCGGCCGCGGCATCAAGGCCGGCGAGCTGGTCCGGACCGCCGCCAAGACCCTCGGCGGCGGCGGTGGCGGCAAGGACGACGTCGCCCAGGGCGGCGGCTCCAACCCGGCCGCGGTCGGCGAGGCCATCGCCGCGGTGCTCGGCCTGGTCGCGGAGCGCGCCAGCTGATGGAGCTCGAGGAGAGGCCCTTCCGACGGGGGCGGCGGATCGCCGTCGACGTCGGGGACGCCCGGATCGGGGTCGCGTCCTGCGACCCCGACGGGGTGCTCGCCACGCCCGTGGAGACCGTCCCGGCCGGGGTGAAGTCGCAGGCCAGGATCGCCGCCATCGTCGAGGAGTACGACGCGATGGAGGTGATCGTCGGGCTGCCGCGTTCGCTCAGCGGCAAGGAGGGCCCGGCGGCGGAGAAGGTCCGGGCGTACGCGACCCGGCTGGCGAACCGGCTCTACCCGGTGCCGGTGCGGCTGGTGGACGAGCGGATGTCGACCGTCACCGCGACCCACGGGCTGCGCGCCTCGGGGGTCAAGGCGAAGAAGGGCCGCTCGGTGGTCGACCAGGCCGCCGCGGTGGTGATCCTGCAGACCGCCCTTGAGTCCGAACGGGTGAGCGGACGCCCCCCCGGTGAGAGCGTCGAGGCGGTCGGCTGACCGGTCTGATCTAACGTCCCGTTGAGGGGTCCGTGCGGACGCGTCCGCAC